>NZ_JBHINI010000030.1:0-7375 GCF_042194935.1 Bartonella sp. CL71SXKL
TTATACATACCGGATTCTGAGGCTTGGACATCTGTGACAGTGAAGTGCTCTTGAGAAGAGGGGGCTTTGTTGTTTTCAGGAGAGAGGACCACAACACTATCTTGAGGGTTTGGTGGTATTCCTCCGATATCATTGATACAAAGATCAAGTTCCTTTCTTGGAATTGTGGTGGGGATTCTGCCACCGGCGTCCGATTCTGAATGCTTAATGCCGTAAATCGCTGTGATACGAAAAGATTGCTGGTTGTCTTTTCGCGTGTAGATGATGGGCTGCCCAAAAGTGTTGCGTACATCTTTAACCATTTGGTTTAGCAGCCCGTGCCATCGCATGTTATTTCGCTCCAATCACTGCTTTAAACAGCATTTCAGGGCGTGTACAGATGTAAAGCGGATAGCTATAGACCTCCGGTTTTACCCATGCATTACGGTCGTGGTCGACGATAAGCATGGTGTAGAGAGGTCTTCCAACCGTGTTGGCAAAATCCAAGCTTTCACCAGGAGCAAAGGTTTTTTGGAAGACACCAGGCGCATCAACAGGAAAGAATTGGCATTCATCAGGCTTAATGCCTATGGCGCGCTTTGTTCCAGCCTTCGCACTCACATTATAGTTGTGGATACTCCGGTAATTAATGAAAGTGACACCAGCAAAGTCAAAACTGCCAAAGCTCCCCGATCCAAGAGCGCTTGGTGTTGCAACACCTCCGGCGCTATTGAGTGTTTGTGCTAAGGCTGTGTTGAGATAAGTTTCACGAATTGTTTTATGGTTTTTCAACTTGGAAAAGAATTCATTTCCACAAAGCCCAATAATGCGTGAACGATCAGAAAATGCTCCTTTTGAAGCCTCAATCATCCTCATAATGACTTGATCAACATTGTCAGCAACATTGGTTGTCTCTGTATTCAGTTTAAAGTCAATGGGCTTTGGTGGTGTGATTTCCCATTCTTTGTACCAATCGACAATTACGGAACCATCAGCATCAAGGACAACACCTTGAACAGCGCCAAGCTGCATATTTTCCCATGTCAATTCGATTTCAGAAATCAGTTTCTTTTGTTTTCTGGCAATATATTTCATTGCTGTCTCTAACTGATCTTCTGCGCCAAATTCACGACGGTTTTGGATTTCTTCTGATTTCACCGTATCACTTTTGGCAATCCGTGTTGTTTTGAAAAACCGAAGATTACGACCCTCTCTATCACCTTCTGTCAAAGGTGCGCCACGTTCACTGGTTTGAATAAGCGAAAATGTATTATCACGCCGTTCAATCCCAACCACTGTGGTACTGGTTTCAACTTCTTCAAAGAGATTAAGAGAACTTACAAGACCAGGTTGAAACTCATAGTTTTCGATGGCTTTCATCATTGTGATGCTTGAGAAAGCATCATGTTTAAAAAAATTCATATCCATGTGTGCATTCTCCTATCGCAATAGAATGTTGTTATGGTCTTCTAAAGACTGAATGGCTGCTTTCTTTTTCTCATCCGTGATGGCATCTGGCCATAGCAGTTCAGAAGCTTTTACAGTGCATAAGCGTGCTGTAATCACAGCGCGTTGATCGGCGCCTGTTGCGTCAACAGTAGCAAAAGAAATCCCTGCCGGTGTTTGACTGCCATCTGTTGCTGCTGGATTAAGGGGGACATAGTGTTCCGTTGCGGTTATCTTTCCCATGACAGTTCCCGCTTCAATGAATGCTCCTGATGCAAACACCACTTCTTCGTTTGACATATCGGGGTCGTAGGGTCCAAGATAAGCGCCATTGCGTACGTCGTCATAAATAATATTCGTCATTTCACTGCCCTCCAAGCTGCTTCCCATTTTGTATGAATCTTTGCCTTGCTCGTCCCATCACTATGAGGGGTATAAGGCGAGACTTTTAAAGACGCGCTTTGAGAGCTAGCAGCCGTCAACACACACTGGCGTGCTTTCTCGATACTCATACCTTTTTGAATAGCTTTTGCTGCGTCAAAAGAAACGCCTAAGTGCTTTGCTTGCCTTTCAAGGGTTGTTAGTGCTTTTGCGCGCTTTCTTTCTTTTTCAAGAGCAGCTTTTATGTTTTCCTGCTTGTCTTCGTTGTCTTCATCCTCATCTTCGTCTTCTTCATCGTCGAAGTCTTCGGCGTTTTTGTCGATGTCGCTATCGTCTTCGTCCTCTTCCTCGTCATTGATGATGTCGACAATCTTTTCGTCATCCTCTTCTTCAGCGCGGTATTGTGTGCGTGCCATGTGTTTTGTCCTTCTTTTGTTGTTGATGTTGGGTTTTGTGATATGGAATCCGTTAAGGCTTCCAAAGCTTGCGCAAGGGTGCCTTGCACATCTGCTAATCCAAGCGTGATCGCTTGGGTGCCTATAAAAGTTTCTGCTTTTGTGTCACGAATTGCAGCAGCATTTAAGCGTCTGTTTTGCGCCACCAAATCGACAAACATCTCGTAGAGCAGGGCGCAATCGGCTTGCATTTTTATCTGTGCTGTATCGCTCAAGGGTTCGTGAGGGTTGCCATGGGTTTTGTGATCACCTTCAAAGACAAAGGTCCATTTATGCCCGTGTTTTTCATCTGCACGGGACTGGTCAAGATGAGCACAAACAACCCCAATCGAGCCCACAACACCCGTGCGAGCAACCCATATTTGAGAAGCAGAACAAGCAATGGCATAAGCCGCTGAACAAGCAAACTCATTGGCATGTGCCCAAATGGGTTTATTGTATTGTTTTGAGAGTGTTTGAAACTCTTCAACCAAATCAAAGACACCACCGGCTTCTCCACCGCCGCTGTCAATATCAAGTAAGACAGCACGAACATCAGGTTGTGCAATGGCTTCACGAAAAGAAGCGCTTAAACCTTCATAAGAGGTTAGCCCCGATAAAGCCCCAAGCCATGCACCACGGCGCACAAGCGTGCCATGAACTGGTAGGATAGCAACATTGTTTTGTACTACATAAGTTTCAGGGGGTCTTAAAGCCGTTGTATCCCCTTGTCCAAATGCCCCAATGGGAAACTTTTCTCCCTCAAAAAGACGCGGTGCAAGAGCATTCAAAATGACATCAAGTTTTGTCGAGGCAAGCATATGTGGAACCCCAAAAAGCCGTGATGCCAAGAACGGCATATCAAGATTATTCACCATTTTTATGTGCCTCACTGCCTTGGTTACTTTCATAAGTCTCAGAAGGTTCTGAATCTGCTGTATCAATCGCTTGATTTTCACCAGAGGGCGCTGCCATATCCGTGTCAAAAGATAAGCCGCGCGCACGAGCGTCTGTGTGCTCTTCTTCAAGTTCGGCATGAATGCTGTCGATATCAAAGCCACGCTCGGCAAGTGCCATGCGTCGTGTTTTCAAGCCTGCACGAATTTCTTCTTTTTCCGCTGAGATATCCTTGTTTGGATCAATCATTTCAAGCGGGGGTGCAAAGCTTTCACATTGAAGCCATGGCAAGGAATTTTCTTCCCACCCTGGCAAATTGACGCATCCAGCAAGCACTGCCATTTCAACAAAACGCTCCCAAACAATGCGGTTAAACTGAAAGGCAATAATATGTTCACGCCATTGTTTGACGTGCCGTCTAAACTGAATGATGGAGGTGCGTACATTTGAAAAATTCCCCCGCGTAACGTCTCCAGTCACAACGGCATAAGGCATATTAAGTGCTGCACAAATTTTCAAGATATTGCGAAATTGAAAAGCCTCATAAGAGCCACCAACCTCAACAGGATTTGAGAATGTAACTTCTTTATTCTCTCCTAAATAAAGAGATGCACCGGGCGCAATGACAGGTGCTTTGTATTCTTCTTCAACGTTGTTTTTATCACGATTATCGGATAATTTTTCGACGTTTGGTGAATTGTCCTTGACAAACGCCGCGAAAAGAGCCGCCGTCCTTTTTCTATCGAGTTCTGCGTCGTCATAGGATTCGAGTTGAAAGATCTTTGTCATACAGCGCGTTATTTTGGGAGAACCGCGCAATTGTCCTGCGATACGGCGCTCTTTGATGTGCAGGATCATTTCAGCGGGGACACGCACGCGCTCTTGGCTCTCAAATGCCATATTTGCAGGGACATCATCATAGGGGTGATGTTCCCAGAAATGATAAGCAACGCGCTTGCCACTGGCATTAAATTCAATTCCCATACGAATGTAATTGCCTTCAATCTCAGCCGGTCCATTGTAGGAAAGGTCCAACATTTCCGTGGGATAAACTTGTAATTGAAGCGGTACACCAGAGCGTCCGTAGAGATCAACATAATGCAATCTTACAAAGCACTCTCCGGTTAAAAAGACCTCTCGTGCAATGGTTGCTTGCAGCCCATAAAAGCTGGTATCTTCATCATAATCTGCTTCATCAACCCATTGCCACCATAAGTCTAAAAGCTTTTTCTTTTCTTCTTGAAAGCCTTCAATACGAGGATAAGGTTTAATCCCATCACTTACAGCCGCAGAGACCCATTCCTCCGTTGCAGAACCATAAAGAGCTTCATTGTCATAAAGCCATCTTGAACGGGCAACAATGGTATCACCGCATTCTTCAATCGCTTTATTGATATGTTTTTTTGCGGGGTCAAAACCACCCATACGGCGGCTTTTGCTTGCCGCTTCAAAATGGGGATTGTGTTGACGAGAAATTGTAAAAAAGCCCGTGAGTTTATTGAAAAAACCAGCCATTAATAGCCTCGTGATATATTAAAATAGAAAACGCGTGAACGCTTGCGTCCTTCAAGGTTGGCTATTTGTGTGTTCAGCATCTCAAGCGCTCTGCGCAGTTCCTCAACAGAACGGTTGCTGACTTGCTTATCGCCATGGCGCACCGATTGTGCTCCCGAATAAAGAGCTTCTTCAATTTGTTCACGCCGCTTTTTTAAACTTTCCAGTCTGTCAGTTTTGCTGTTTACTTGGTTCAAGTCTGTATCCATAAATTACCTCCAATCCCCTTGCATATAAGGATTCATCACCGTTCTGGATTGTTTCCTTTGAGGTTGTGCTGTCTGAGATCTTCTTGGAGAAGGAGAGGGCACATGTTCTGATGTTGGCTGCTCTAAAGAGCCTTCAATTTTAAGTTTTTCCAGACGCTCTTCTAAGATATCGACTTCTCGATTAAGGTTTATTCCTGCCGAAATCAGACCTTGTAAAGCAGCATAAGCATAGACCCTACAGTCCAAGGCTTCGTTTCTTGCCTTTTCACTTTTTTGCCATTCAATACGCTTGAAGCCTTTAAAATATTTGATGACTTTTCTTTCAGCGGTCAGTTGGTCAAAATATTCCCGATCAAGGTTTTTGTGAAAGTGTGTTGCACCAGCACCCGATGCTTCAGGACCGGATTTTTTAAACCGTGCCGTGATAATATCTTTTGCTGCATCAACCCCAACAATATAGAGATTAATCTGTCCTTTGTTGTTTCTACTTGGACGGCGTGGCCATCCCGCACGCCATCCCGCTTGCCCCTTAATTCCCCAGATACGTCGTCCCTCACGGGGGCGCACGTAATTATAAACCGCTTGTGTGTGTCCACCACCGGTATCAATACAAGCAGCTGTTATCCTAATTCCCTCTTTATAGCCTGTATGTGGCCAGCGTTTTGTAAGGTATTCATCCAGCTGGTCCCATACTTCAAAAGAAGAGGGATCACCAAGGATAACTTGATAATCAATATGCCAACTTTCTTCACTGCGTCCCCATCCAACCACTTCAAGTTCTAAGCGGTCATTTTGCACATCAATACCCGCTGTTAACAACACGGCTTGTTCTGGTGCAAGGGGATAATCTTCGCGTTTTGCATAGAGGCTATCAGGATCAACAACTTCGCCTGTTCTGTCCTCCCATGGCTCTCCAAGCACTGTATTGACAAAAGGCTGTAGAAGAGCTGGATCATCCTTGGCATTTAAAAACTCTCTTGCGCATTCCCCCCAAGTAAGCCAAGGGGAATAGAGTGCCGAAATATGATAAGAACGCAAATTGGGTCTGCTTGATTCACTGGTTGGTACCCAACATGCTCCTCGTTCTTCACTCATGAGATCTGTTTTTCTGTGCTCGGCATGTTCATGACCACAATGGGCACAAACAAACACAGCTTTTTCGGGGGCGCCTTTTGGCCACTTAATTTGTGACCAAACAATGGGCTGTAGAACACCACATGCATCACAAGGCACGTTGTAATATCGCTGGTCTCCTAGCACAAAATCCTTGGCAATACGGCTTGTGTCACGGTGGGTGGGTGTGGACAATTTAAAGATCTTTCGTTGTACAAAGGTTGAGGTCCGCTTTTCGGCAATCATCACCGGATCACCTTCGTTATCCACACTGAGAGGATAACCATCCACTTCATCCAAAATCAGATAACGAATAGGCATGGAACGCAAACCAGCTGCACTGTTTGCTCCTGTAAGCATCAGTGCACCACCATCAAACTCTTTCGAAAACATTGTATTACCACTGTCGCGTGCCCGCGCTGGGGCAATGCGTTCGCTTAAAGCAGGGCTTGCCATAATCATAGGATCAAGCCGCGTCTTTGAAAGCTTTTTGGCTGTCTCAACCGTTGGCATCACATAAAGAGCAGGTCCTGGACTATAATGAATAGCATAACCGCAGAAATTTAATCCTGCCTCTGACATGCCAACTTGCGCCCCTTTCATGACAATAGTTGTTTCAATTGGTTTGTGAGAGGAAAGATTATCCATGATTTCGCGCAAATAGGGGGTCCGCTTTGTTCTCCACAATCCAGGTTCAGCACTTGCTACCGTGCTAAGGTATCTATTCTTATCCGCCCATTGCGAAACCGTATACGGTGGGTCGGGTTGTCTTGCATTATTGGCATTAGCGAAAAATTCTTCGACTGCATTGTCATCCATTATTCGTTTCTTGCAAGTTCTCTAACTCTGGAGAATGAGGATCATGAAAAGGCACTGGAATATTAACCGCCTCAAGCAAAGCGGTTCTCATGTAATAATCAATAGCACCAATAAGGCTGGCTGCATCACATCCAACTTGTGCAGCAATGCTTGCACCAAAACGATGCGGAAAATTCAACATAGCGTCACGGTGTGCTCTTCCAAACTCACGGGCTGCTCTCTTGACTTCTTCACGGTCAACGGTTGTTTCGCGTAAGCGTTCAAGTGCAATCTTTTCGCTTTCAAGCGCAACTTGCATTCGCTCCAGTTTTATCTTGTATTCATTGGCTCCATCTGTAGAGGCTTGTTTGATCTTTGTCCGCGCTTGACCATCAGGCGCTAAAAATGGGGGAGGGCGCTTTGTTGGATTCTCATTCCAGATGCTTGTGGCAAGGGCTTCATTGACAGAACCATCTTCAAAAAGAGCCGCATCAAATTTACCTGTCTTTATCCGTGAAACCACCGCATTATGTGAAACACCCATCTTCTTCGCAAACGCACGAA
>NZ_JBHINI010000031.1:0-5890 GCF_042194935.1 Bartonella sp. CL71SXKL
AATTATTACGAATCAAGAGTTCTTTTCGGGGTGGTTTTTTAGCAAAACCAGAGGTCCAAAGGGTCTCTAATTCTAAAAAGTCAAAATCCTTAAAGATCTCTCGAACCGCATCACAATCATTGAGACTCAAGACAAATTTGCCTTGTATGCTTTTGAGAACTTTTGCCATACTCACAAAATCATCTTCAACAAAATTCCCAGAGCTGTAACACTTCTTCTTCACTAGATAAGGCGGGTCTAGGTAAAATAAACTGTCGGGTGCATCAAATAGCTCGATAACCCGTTCCCACGACAAATTTAAGATTGTCGTATCAAGAAGCTTCTGTCTAACACGCCTCATCCTTGATAACAGCTTTTTGGGATTAAACTCTGCCGTTCTTTTCCTTCCAAAACTAAAAGAGACATACTCTTTTTTCCCATACATCACACAACGTTGGAGAAACAAAAAACGTGCGGCTCTTTCAACTTTGGAAAGGCTTTCTGGATCAATCGCCGCAAGTTCAAAAAACAACTGTCTTGAACAAACAAACCATTCTAGTCGTTTGGCTAAATCATCAAAGTTATTTTGAACACATTGAAACAGGTTCGTGATCTCTCCATTCAAATCATTAATAACGGAATATTTTGCTGGTCTTTTATTTAGGAAAATAACACCAGAGCCTAAAAACGGTTCAACATAGGTTTCATGGTCAATATTATTTAAAATCGGTATAATTTTCTTACGCAGATAGTGTTTACCCCCCATCCACGCAAACAATGTTTGTGTAAATTCTTGTTTCATCATATTTTTAAAGGAGAGATTTGATATTTAACTTTTGGTTAACCATCTTTTAAGATGTGAGAAGCTATTCTCTATGGCGTCCACAAAACGGGAAAAATCTATTACAAACATAAAGACAATGAAGGCTATCAATTTCATGATGCGTGACATCATCTTTAAACCTTGATAGGTCTCTATCATCTCGTGAAGGAGCTGTTGTTCTTTTTCTGTAAGATCTTTATCTTTGCTGCTTCGTTTCTTGACCATCTTTCCAACCACATAAATGGGCTCCCTGCTTGTTATGCTTCAAAATATCTCTTGCAAGGTTGGAACTGATGACCGCAACATCCTTATTATCCAAATAAATGGGCAACCAGCCACCACAAGAAACAGACCTATTTGCCGCGCACCCAACGAGAAAGTTCAGAGCGCACACCAGCATCACTTTTTTGATTAACTTCATTTTCCACCTCAAGCCGCGTTGTTGCTGTCTTTAAAGCATTCTCTGTTTGCTTTTGCCTTTCGCTTTGCTTGCCAAGGTGAAACGCCTTAGCTAAAGCCATAAAAAAAACGGCTAAAGCCGCTGTAAACATCAGAGAATATTTCTTTAGCCAAAAAATCATAAGCGTTGCTCCCGAAACCGCTTGGCGACAATCACTATGCCCGTTACAGCCGCTAAAACCATGATGCCTGCTAATGCCCATTGCACCGGTCCATTGCCTGCTAACAAGCCACCAAAACCAGAACAAGACCCTATAATCGGGGCAAGTGCTTCTATTTTAAGAAGTCCGGTTGCCGTTTTCGTTTCTACCCTTTGATAATTTGAAGAAACATAAGACCCTTTTACCCATAATCCTGCTTCTGCTGCTCGACGGTTGGCTAAACCCGCAAGAGGCTTTCCACCCACCTTATTCCATTTCTGTAATTCAACAGGTACGGCTTCATAATCCCCTTGATTAAGCTTCTTCAACAATGTTGACTTGCGAAAAGCAGCTGTTCCTACATTATAGCAAAATGAGACCAATGCCGCGAATTGGCAATCCGTTAACGAAACCGTGACCGATTCCTCTACCGTCTTCTCAAATTGCTTTAAGTCTTCACAAAGGATTTCTTCTGCTTGCTCTTGGCTAATACACATGCCTTTTTTGACAAGGGGGTGACCCGCATTGCTGGTGTGGCCATAACCAATCGTCCAGACACATGCCGTATCTCGATAAGCCTCTAAACGTAAACCTTCCCATTGTTTGATAAGCTCTAATCCTTCTTTCGATATCTTTCTCATCTGACGCTCCATAAAAAAAGCCCCACAAAAGTGAGGCGGCATAAAAATGTTTTCTTATGATCTCTATTGGCTATGCTCTTTGATCAGCTGCTCAACTTCTTCAACACGAAAGCCAAGTTGAAAGAGCGGCGCATATTCGCTTTCCTGTAATTCATACTGACAACGCTTTTCTACAAAATCACCATTTGAATCAAACGGCATGGTTGTTGTTAGACAAACCTTATGCGTGTCATCTTCAATCCCCTCTTCTCCTTCACTTAACTCCTTGACTAAAACCCAATAAAAACGCGTCTCTAAAAGAACCTCTAACCTCCTTACGGTTTCAGCCTTATCAAAGGAAAGCATATTCATATAATCTTCTTTGCTATTTAAATGCTCTGGATAATCTATCATCTACCCCTCCTAAATAAAATGCCGTGGATAACTACAGCCACGGGCGCCAGCCGATTCATAAATGGCATTCCGTATAATGATTGCACGCAGATGTGGATTGATATTCGTAGTATCTGACCAGTCTCCACCAGCCAACAATGCATACATATCTTTTTTAAACTGTACATTTGGTGAGGTTCCAGTTACCGTTTGCATGAAACAAACATCTTTCACAAATTGCCAAACATAACCGCAACCATCTTCACAACCGATATGCGAAACCATCCGTATATTTGCCGTATTCTTATAACCTCCAGAATGTTTTGGTGAAGGTGCTTTTTTGCCTTGAATCCCACCACCTTCATTGCTTCCATACATCGCGGAGGCAAATTCTGTATTATTGAGCAAAGCCTTCCTAACACGCAGCATATCGGATATGTGATCTGTTTGTAGACGGTTCGTCGTAATAGGAACATTATACGCCGAGCGGGTATTGTGACCCGTCCCTGACTGAAGATAAATATCAACCCAAAGATCTGTAGAGGGGTCATAAACCATTCCTTCTGGTGAACTATGCGGGCGGTGATTGAGACACCAAACTGAATTGGGTAAAATATCCCCTGCTCTATAACCAGACAATGGGTGACCGGAAATCGTACCAACATCCGCACAGAGCGTATGAAACCCTCCTATCTTTCGCGAATTACTCACTGTGTAATCCCTTGGATACGTAGAGTTTTCTGATAAAACAAGTTTATGAGACTGTCCTCCATCAGAAACCAAATAAACATAATAATCTTTGCCCACCGAAAGAGGAGGAACGCTTATTCTTGTATCTGCCGTATAACTTGCAACTAAAATATCATTGCCTAATGCCAAGGTTATGCGTGTTCCTTTTTTCAAGGTTAATTCCGCTTTGCCTTTCGCAACAAGAAACGGTGTGGAAATTGAAAGAACCGTTAAATTGGACTGTTTCAGTAAATTGTTTACCTCTTCCCCTAGCACTTTTGCCTGTGAGGCTACTGTATGGGCTGTTGTTGCCGTTGCTAGGGAACTCTTGATACCTCCAAGCTCTTGTTTCGTCGTATCGGCTGTTGTTTTAGCTTCTTCTGCTGTCCTTTTCGCTCTATCAGCTACTTCCTTGGCTTTTTCGGCTTCGCTCTTGGCTTGATAGGCTTGTGAATCTGCCGACTCGGCTTTTTTCTTGGCTTCGTCTGAGTACATCCGCGCTAAACTTACGGGGGCTTTAAAATTCTCAACCACTTGATTGATATCGATAACCCTACTCCTCGCTGACGAGGCTATTTTCTCTGCATTTTCTGCCTGATTGCGCGCTTGCTCCGCGTCATGTCTTGCATAACCAGCAGACTCCTTGGCTTCCTTGGCTATTTTTTGTGCCTCTTCCGCTTCTTCCTCTAAAGACGCGGCTTTCTT
This sequence comes from Bartonella sp. CL71SXKL, assembly GCF_042194935.1. NCBI lineage: Bacteria > Pseudomonadati > Pseudomonadota > Alphaproteobacteria > Hyphomicrobiales > Bartonellaceae > Bartonella > Bartonella sp. CL71SXKL. The sequence goes on from NZ_JBHINI010000031.1 coordinate 3,849, forward strand.
ACCCGCTGTTTCGGCTGCCCTCTGCGCCTCTCCTGCTATATATTTTGCATTACTAGCTATTTCCTTGGCTTTTTCTACTTCATTCTTGGCTTCATACGCTCGGTCATCGGCTTTCTCCGCTATTTTCTTGGCTTCTTCGCCTGCCATTTCTGCTAATCTTGCTATAGTCTTAGCGTTATTGGCTGCTTCATTCGCGTCGTAAGCTTTACTCCACGCTTCATTCGCTGTGCTTTTTACCTTTTCCACCTCACTACGCGCTTGCTCCGCATCATGCTTGGCATAACCAGCTGTCTGTTTAGCTTCTTTAGCTATTTTTTCGGCTTCTTCTGCGGCTGCTTCTAAAGACGCGGCTTTTTTACCCGCTGTTTCAGCTGCCTTTTGCGCCTCTCCTGCTGCATATTTTGCACTATTGGCTATTTCCTTGGCTTTTTCGGCTTCATCTTTTGCTTCATACGCGTAGTTATTGGCTTTCTCCGCTATTTTCTTGGCTTCTTCGCCTGCCGTTTCTGCTAAACTTGCTGTAAGCTTAGCACTATCTGCTGTTTCATTCGCTTTGTGGGCTTTATTCCACGCTGCATTCGCTGTGCTTTTTGCATTTTCCACCTCACTACGCGCTTGCTCCGCATCATGTTTGGCATAACCTGCTGTCTGTTTGGCTTCTTGTGCTATTTTTTCAGCTTCATCCGCTTTACGCTTCGCCTCTTGTGCTATGCCCTGCACCGTTTCCACACTCACCTGCCCTGCCGTCTCTCCTGAACGCGCCGCAGACTCTGCTACCGCTTTCGCTTCAGAAGCTAATTTTGTAGCCTCCTCTGCATTCTGTTGAGCTTGATGAGCCGTTGCTGTTGCACTATCCGCTGCACTCTTGGCTTCTTCTGCTGTGGTCCTCGCTGTATTCGCCACTGTAACAGCGCTTTCTGATGCTACTTTAGCTTCCTTAGCTACGCTTTCTGCTGTTGCTGTCGCTGTCGCTACCGATTGTTTTACTTCCTCCACTAAACCTTTTGCCTCAACAGCTGTCGTTTTACTTTCATTGGCTAACGTTGCTGCCTGATCTGCTACTTTCTTCGCTTCAGCGGCTTGAGACAGTGCTTCTGAAGCATCTTGTTGCGCTGTTGATGTCTCTAACGCCTGTTTTGCTTCTTGCACCATAGTCTTGGCTTCAGAAGCTGTAACTGTCGCATCATCTGCCTTCTTTTCGGCTCTTGCGGCTTTCTCTTCTGCCGTCTCTGCTGTGCTCTTAGCTTCTTGCGATAGGACATGAGCATCCTCTGCTTTATTCTTCGCTTCCACCGCTGTGTCTTTTGCACTATCCGCTAACTGCTTTGCATTATTCGCTAACGTTTCTGCTAAATGCGCTGTCGTCTTAACTTCTTCAACCAATTGTTTGGCTTCACCAGCTTTAGTCTTGGCTTGTGTAGCAACGTCTTCTATTGTTAAAGCCCTCTGCTCTACTCCTTCTGCTGTCCTTTTGGCTCCCTCAGCTGTATTCTTGACATGATCAACCGATTGCTTAAGACCATGAGCTACCGACAGGGCTTTAGACGCCGTTTCTTTTGCATCACCGGCTACCGAAGAGGCTTTATCAGCTGTCATCTTGGCTTCAGAAGCTGTCGTGAGAGCTTGCCCACTGTTCGTTGCTGCTGTTTCTGCAACATTCTTCACCTCACCCATCACCTGCTTGGCATCATCAAAAGCGCTCTTGGTTTGTTCGGAAAGTGTTTTTGCATCTCCTGCCGTTGCCTTGGCTTCTCTTGCCTCTGTCAAAGCTGTCTCTACTGTGCTTTGAACTTGTGTCACTCTTTGAGAGCTTTCCGTGACCGTTGTCGCCACTCTATCGGCTGCACCTTTAGTATCATCCGCAATACGCTTGGCTTCTTGCGCTAACCTCTCAGCCGCTTCTGACTTCATCTTGGCATCTTCTGAAGAGGTTTTCGATACCTCTGCTGTTGTCTTGGCGGCATTGGATACTGTTAATGCCGTATTTGCCTGCTCTAAAGCTGTCTCTGCTGTCGTCTTGGCTTCAGAAGCTACAGTAACTG
>NZ_JBHINI010000031.1:5990-7308 GCF_042194935.1 Bartonella sp. CL71SXKL
CTGTCTTGAGAAGTTCCTGCTATCATTTCTTCTCTCGTCGCGACAGGTATCAAATATTCATGTTCATGATCGGGTATCTTCATCTGCTTTATTCCTTCATTCAGAGGGCTTCATCCAATGAACACTCTTTCAAATCTTCAAACTCTTCTCTTAAGGTTTCTAAGCGCTTCTCTAAATCTTTCAGTGAACCATCAAGCTCTGTTTTCAAAGCTGCTTTCAGTAAATCAAAAACGCCATTAAGCGGCGCATGTACAAATCCTTCCCCCGAATACAAAACGACCCGTACTTGAGACGGGTCGCTAATCTCTGATATCGCAAACGGTTTTAATGACATTTCAACTCCTCATGTCTTGATCCCATAAACTACACTCACATTAACGGGGCGCGTTTCAACACCACCAAACCTCTCTGCCATGAGGTGATGTTCATGATGCGCTTGGTCATAGATGCCCTCTTTAATCGGCATCGAAAAACTTAAAAAGCTTTCAAAGGGGCTCCTGATAAACCAAGGTAAACGCGGCGGCTTATCTTTTTCTGTAAACCAAAATGGAAGCTCTACCTGTGGACTTCCTGCTATTTGGTCAAATTCTTGATTACACCTTTCCAAGGCATCCCCACTCAAACCTACACACTCTTCGTCTATAGCTCTCTTGCGCCTTTGCAAGTGAGCTTCAGAAGAAGAAACATCTCGTTTTTTTCGAGAAGAAAGACCTTCTGATGACGCTGGACCTATAAAATGTTCGTGCGCTTTTAAAGAACAGGGTTGTATACTTGCAAAAGAACGCCAAGGGTCTAAATTGCGTTCATTATCAAGTCCCCGTAAAAATAGCCCCCGAAAATCGGGAACATTAAACGTCGTGGCGCCATCTCCTTCTCCCCACGTCGTCCCTATCGCACAAAATAAATCCCAATAGACAAGCCGCGGATAAGCCTTCCCATCACATGGCAACCAACCATCCGGTAAGCGCTCCATTGCAAACGGTCCTATCAGACCAGTGGGTAAGCGTTTTAAGGAAGAAACTTTGCCCCTTGTCGGGTTGAGAACTTGCCAACCGGTTATATCTTCATCATACACAAGCCTATAAAGACAGCCATCTTGTATCTCTCCTCCCGATAAGGCTAATAAACCGGTTTCTGTCGCCTTATAAACGGGCTTACCGGCTAAATTATTTAAAGCAATTGTTGTCGCCCCAACATTCTTGCCCTTCGCTTTAAAACAAACCGATATGCCATTCTTATACTCTAAAAATGCCGATTGGCTTAGAAGCCTTATCACGCTCGTCTTTTGGTTATTATCAACCGTCACAATCCCTTCAAG
>NZ_JBHINI010000032.1:0-7054 GCF_042194935.1 Bartonella sp. CL71SXKL
TCGAGTCAGTAACGTCACCATCAGAATTGAAGCGCTTAACCTTGAATGTAGGAGCAGTCCACGTGCCATTCTCATACTTAGCGTTACCACCTAAAGATTTTGCAACTTTATCACCTAGAGCATAAAGCTGGGAACCATTAACGGCATCGGTTGACGTTTCTGAGAGTTCACCAGGAGAAATATCCTCAAGACGCCGTGTCTTACCTTCACTACTCCGAAAAGTTACTATAGTTAATGGTGAGGTAGGAGCAAGAGTTATCTTCCTTTCATCATCCGCTCGGGCTAGTCCACTGGGTAAGCTTCTTAAAAAAGGAAAGCTGCCTGTGTTTTCATGCCTATCATCACTTTGAGATAAATTATCTTGCTTTTCCCCAATAGTAGCGAGTTCCTTTATCTCAACAATCTGATGATTTAAACTTGTGGAAACACTCTTCACGCCAGAAAATGCATCCGCAACACTTTTATAACCTTCTACATTCTTATAACCTTCCGTACCTGCAAATGCAGCATCAAAAGCAGCTTTAGTCTGAAACTTAATATTAAGACTTAAGTTCTTGGGGGCATCCTCCCCCTCCACAAATGCAGAGCCACTATCTCTATACAATTTACTGCCAACTACGTAGGCTGGCGGAATAGCTTTAAGCGCATTTGTACCACCACTAAAGTCGTTTGATTTGTTATTTAAAATCTGAGTAGCAGCAGCAACAGGAGAAACATTTGATAAAAATATAATCACTGAAGCCAATGAAAGCGCTTTAATAAAAAGCCGTCGATAAAACGAGCAAGAATTTTTACAATCATTCACCACTAGCGCTTTTGGTGTGGTATATAATTTTTTCATAACAAATTCTCCAAATAAGAAATACATATTTAGAACATTAAAAAGTCATATTTCAGTGCTAGGGGTGATTAACGACGTGATTTTTGTTTGTTCTCTATAAAGTTTGAGTTTGCCGCAGAGGCGAACAGAAGTAATTAGAAGTCCGGCAAGGTTGTGATGGACGTTGATTAAAGGTTTGGTTAATGGGTTTTTTATTTTTTCCGCTTTTAAGAAGGATGCTTTTTTTTGCAACAAAACTCCTGAATGAGGGTGAAAAACGGATATGAAGAAGGCATACTTGCGCCCTATTGTTAGATCTGCGGTTTATAGTTTTTAAAGTAAAAGAGTTCATTTTGTATAATTAAGAGGCTGTAATGTTTATTAGGGGAAAAGGTTAAGTTGTCGGCTGAATGATTTAGAGTACTTGTTGTGAAATCATTACGCTTTTATCGCGGGGGTAAGAAGCATACTCTTGAGCTTTAGATTTTTTTCTCTCAAAGAGCTTCAAAATAAAATGAAGGTGATTGTTTGTTTTTTTCATAATCCGTCGCGCCCCCCTTGCGAGCATCTTTCTGTTTTTACCAAAATGAGTCTTACTAAAGAATATTTCGCGATGTTATAGACTATTGCGTAAAATAGCAAGAGGAAAATGAATTTAATTATTTTTACAGAATGAGTCTTTCCGATTTATACAATCGTAAAATATCCTTATAACTTTAAAATTCATAGATTCCATGCACTATAGACTTGTCTAGAGGTTCTGTTTAATCGTTCGTTTTAGGTGTCCCATTTTGATCAAAATGAGTCTTACTAATAATTGCCGCTGTTGCGTACCTCATGATTGCTACTGCTATGCACAGAGCAAATAAATAAAATAATAATAATACGATTTTTGATTTTTTTAAACGTATCCCCCCAATGGATATTTTCTATCAATGAAATTATAGAACGTACAGTTTTAAAATACTGTGCGATTACGCACTCTATCAATTTATATGAGAGTATTACGCTGTATTTATAAAATTTTTGTTAAAGTAATTCACTTTTTACTAAAATCAATCTCACTAAGATTATTACTATAGAATACCTTGTTATAAGACTTTATAAGTATACTACTCTATGGACTTCTCTGTAAAATATTACTTCTCTATAATATAAAATTTCGCCCTTGTCTGATGAGACAAGGGCGAAACTTCGCTTAAATTGTAGTTTTTCATATTCTCTGGTGTTATTTTAATTTCAGAGTTATTCCACCACCTACACCCCACTGACCGCCAGCACTGGTTGCTGATAGATTAGAACGAATCTTGCCATCTTCAGATGTATAACCTGCACCAATCGCAAAGGCAGATTGTCCACGCCAAAAACCACCACCAAATGAAACACTCACAGATCCTGGGTCATCGAAGTAACGTAAGTTAGAGACTGCCAAACCAATCGCTGCTGCTTGCCTTGCCTCTTTGCGCACATTCGTAATATCATAACTTAGTGCGTCAAACTTCATATCGGTATAGGATTTCGCCGCATTAACACCATTATCGACTTGTTCTTTAGTATACTCTTTCGCACTGTCAAGAGTAATCTTCATCTGCTCCGCGGTATGATCGTATAACTGACCACCATTCACTGCGTCCTTAGAGTCATGTTCAATTTTTCCACCTTGAACATTCGTAATCAAAACAGGATCACTGTCATCGACACCTTTTAGAGTGATGCTATTGATTTTCTTTCCGCTATCATCGGTATCATAGCTAACCGCAACATTCACCTTTTTTTCAACTTCTGTTACCCTGCCTTCAACTTCTGTTACCCTGCCTTCAACTCCTGTTACCCTTTCACCCATCTTATTAAACTGACTGTCAGTCACCTCATAAGTTGACTTTTCTAAAATTTCACTAGGAGCAACAGTTACCGTGGTTGAATTATCCGCCTCATCTATGGCGCTTTCTTCCTCATCTATAGCAAGAGGTAAGCTTCTTAGAAGACGTGCGCTTCTCATAAAAGGAAAGCCTTCTGAAATAATATCCGAAGGACCACCATCTAGTGATTTACCCTCTGTTTCACCAAGACCAAGGCCATTCTTCATATCAACAACCTGATGATTTAAACCTGCCAAAGCACTATTAACGCCAGCAAATGCATCCGCGACATTAGTATACTCTTTATCAATCTCATGACCGTCCTTATCAAAGGCTTTAACTGTGAAAGTCGGAGCACTCCAATTTCCACCTTTATATCCAGAACCACCACCGAAATAAGTAGCAATCTGGTTGTTTATCGAATAGAGCTGAGAACCGGTTATAGCATCAGTCGACGTTTCTGAAATCTCACCAGCAGCAATATCAAAAAGACGCCGGCTTTCACCTTCACTACTCATAAAACTTACTTGTTTTAATGGTGATTTAGGAGCAACAGTTATCGTAGTTGGAACCTTCACATTACCTGAAGCACTAGGTAAGCTTCTCATAAAAGGAAAGCCTTCTGAAATAATATCCGAACTATCAGTTTGAGAGGGCTTATTTCTTTCTTCAATACCAGGCTTACTCTTTATCTCAACAACCTGATGATTTAAACCTGCCAAAGCACTATTAACACCAGAAAACGCATCTGCAACATTAGTATAGTTTTTCTCAGTTTCATTACCATCCTTATCAAAGGCTTTAACTGTAAATGTAGGAGGTGACCATTTTCCCGCTTTATCATATCCAGCACCACCGCCAAAATAACTTGCAAATGCCTGAGTCATAAGATAAATCTGACTACCATTTACTGCTTCAGTCGATGTTGCCGTGAATGCACCCCCTTTAACACCAGAGAGAACTCGTGGAAAATTAATACCGTTTGCAATATCTATTCTATCACCACCCTTGTCTCCACCAATCGTAATAAGCCCAGCGCTATTTTGCTTAACAAAACTATCACCTGTCACACTTTCGATCTTTTGATTAAGATTCGTAAAAGAACTACTTACACCAGAAAGCGCTTCCCCAACATTCTTATAGTTCTTTTCAGTCCCACTACCATTTTTATCAAAAACCTTAACTGTAAAAGTAGGAGCATTCCAATTTCCATCTTTATCATATCCAGCATTATCACTAAAATAACTAGCAGCTACATTGCTCATGGCATAAAATTGAGAGCCATTTATCGCATCAGTCGATGTTGCTGTAATCGAACCAGCCTTAACACCCGCAAGAGTCCGTGCCACATTATCAACATTCGCGATATTTACCCTGGCCCCACTTACTTTTCCACCAATGGTAATAAGTCCGGTATCATCTTGCTTAACAAGATTATCACCTGTCCCATCAATGACTATATTCTCAATCTTTTTATCAAGATTCGTGAAAGAACTACTTACGCCAGTAAAGGCATCCGCAACATTCTTATAGTCCTTTTCAGTTCCATTACCATTTTTATCAAAGACCTTAACTGTAAAAGTAGGAGCTATCCAGTTTCCTTTTCTATCGTATCCAGCACCACCGCCAAAAGAGATCGCAGTACTGATGCCTTGGGAAAAAAGCTGAGAACCATTGACTGCATCATACGAGATTGGCGAAACCCAACCATCAGCAACACCAGTAAGAGTCCTCAATCCATGAGAGCTATTTGCGATAGTTATTCTATTGCCACCTACGTCCGCACCAATTGTAATAAGTCCTGATGCATCTTGCTTAACAAACTTATCATACCTAGTTTCAGCGACATAATTCTCCAAACCATACAACGCAGAACCAACATCTCTATATATTTTACCGTTAATTATATAGGTTGGCGCAATACTTTTACGTATATTTGTACCTCCACCAAAATACTGCGCTACATTACCCCAAAGATCACAAGCAAAAACAGGAGAAGCACTTGATAAAAAGGCAGCTACTGACACTAATGAAAGCGTTTTAATAAAAGGTAATCGATAAGACGAGCAAGAATTTTTTAAATTACTCACTGCTAGTGTGTGTGGTGTGGTATATAATATTTTTTTCATAATAAATCCTCTAAGTAAAAAAAACATATTGAAAACATTAAAAAGACATATTCCGGTGCTACTAAGCTCTAGAGGTAGTTTTTTCTTGTTTTATAAAAGATTAGGGTTGTCATAATGTGGAAGAGGACTATCTAAGATATCAATGAGGTTGTAGTCCACCTTGATTGATAGTCCGATTAATAAGGTTTATTTTCCCCTTTTAGGGGGGATTTTCTTTCTGTAGCAGAGCCTTTAAATTTAAAGGCAAAGAAAGGTGAAAGAAGTGTAGAAAAAACATGTTTGCGCGCTATTATTAAGTGTTGTGTGTTTAAGAGGCAATAAAGGATGTTTATTGCACAAGGGAATTAAGTTGTTTGTTGAGTAATTTAGAGCGTTTTTTGTAGGGTTATTGTGCTTTTGTCGTGAAAATAAGCGAGATACCCCTGAGTTTTATATTTGTATCTCTTAAAGCTTTTTGAGATCAGACGATTGTGATTTTGTAATTTTTCCATAACTTACCGCACCCCGCTTTGCGAGAAGATTTCTAGTTTCTTTTAATTAATTTTTCGCACTCTATACAGATTATTAAAAAATAGCAAGGAAAAAATAATTTAATTATTTTTTTATATTTTTATATAATGCGTCTTTCTGATTCTTGAAATAATTCTAGAATTCATAGCCTCATTGTTTACACTTTAGGCTTTTATAAAAGTGCTGGTGCATAGTTATGCTTTAAATATCCCTGTTGTGATCAAAGTGAGTCTTACTTAATCATTCCCGCTGCTACATACAAAGAAAATAATAAAAATGGAAAAAATGAGATTTTTTATTTCTTTAAGCATACCCCCTAGTGGATATTCCTATTAATAAAATTATAAACTGTACAGTTTTAAAATATTGTGCGATTACGCGTGCTCTATTAATTTATATGAAAACATCACTCTGCATTTGTAATTTTTTTTGTTAAAATGCTTCACTGTAACTAAAATTAGTCCCACTAAGATTATTATTACAGAATACATTGTTATAAAACTTTACAAGTATACTACTCTATGAGTTTCTGTGTAAAATATCACTTCTTTATAAAATTTTTACCCTTGTCTGATGAAACAAGGGCGAATGCGTTTTTTATTATTAATGCAGTGTTAAGTTTACTCCTGCACTTAACCCCCTGTAACCTCTTGCACTCGTGACAGATATATTAGAGCGAATCTTTCCATCTTCTGACATATAAATGGTTCCAATAGCTCAAGCCAATCGGCTACGCCATAAACCACTACCAAAAAAAAGACTTAAAGACCAAAGGATATTAAAATAACTTAAATTCGATACTTCTAAACCAACAGAGGATGCCTGTCTTGCTTCTTTCTGAGCTGTCTTAATATCACATCTTAATGCTTCAAATTTTGTATCCGTGTAAGATTTTGCATCATTAACAACATTACTCATTGCATTATACTATGGATTCAGAAAAACATTTATCTATATATTTTTTCGCATCATTAAAAACTGTCTTAATCTGCTGCTCACTGTCATGTAATTGATCACCTTTTATGGCATTATACAATCCAATAATAATCTTATCAGCAGTCGAATTATGCAAAATAAAATACCCCCTATCTTGTCATAAAAAACAATGCTGCATTCATTAATAATATTATTACAATATATTAAAAATAAATATCGATTACTCAAATAATTCCTTTTGGAGATGATAAATGATTTTTTCATATAAAATTTCATAATAAAAAATATATTTTTACTCGAAATACGCCCTTATCTTCTATTGCTATTCATTTATGATGAAAATAACTTTCCTTCTCTTTAAATGGCACATGTAACGCATTTGATAAGAGAAGGAAAATTTATTTCGAATTTTCTATTGTTAATTCAGCGTTACCCTAAATCCAGCACCTACACCCCAATGTCCCCCAGAACTCGTTGCAGATACGTTAGAGCGAAATCTTCCATTTTCAGACATATAACCAGCTCCAATAGCAAGTGCAGATTGACTGCGCCATACACCCGTACCAAATGAAAAACTTAATTTTCCTGGTGTATCGTCATAGCTTAAATTAGATACTGCTAGACCAATAGCAGCAGCTTGTCTTGCTTCTTTCCGAACATCCTGAATAGCATAATTCAACGTCTCAAACTTCATATCCGTGTAGGATTTCGACTCGTTAACACCATCATTGACAAGACTACTAACTTTCTCATCCGTATACTTATTGGCATCTTCAAGAACTATCTTCATCTGCTCTTCA
>NZ_JBHINI010000033.1:0-6572 GCF_042194935.1 Bartonella sp. CL71SXKL
GAAAACAACAAAGCCCCCTCTTCTCAAGAGCACTTCACTGTCACAGATGTCCAAGCCTCAGAATCCGGTATGTATAAACTTATCTTGCGTAACGAATCTCCACCTAACAAGCAGTTTTGATTACATTTCTGAGATGCAGAAGGGGAATAAAATATCCCCCTTCTGCTTTTTTTATCACTCACTCAATTGGAATACGCCAAGCCTTTCGCCCATAGTGTTTTGCGTAAAGTTTTTGACCTGTATAAGGACATCTACGCCATGTGCGAAAAACGTAGGTTTTACTTTCTTTAAACTTATTTGTATTATACATGGAAGTTCCTTTTAAGGTGAATTGACCTAGACAGGAAACATTTACAATGATACAATTCCGCTTGTTGTTACAGGTTGCATCTTGCTGTTTCCTGTCTGGTTTTACGTTAGCGAACCATAACCTAACGTAAACTCTTTATGGGTTTGAGTTGCAGCTCAAACCCATTATTGTTGTGATTTAAAATAATTCATCATGTAATTTATCCTAATCTCTGCTGCTTGTAATGAAACTCCATAGAAATTAGCTACCTCTCTTGGAGTCTTAAATCTTGACATTCCTGAACGTGGCATTAAAAGCTCAGCAGCAAATTGGTTAGCTTGTTTTTCTGCACTGCGATAGACAGGTATTTCATGAGAATTGACTACGCGTTGAAAAGGTAAATTTGTATGTAAAAAAAGATGACCAAGTTCATGAGCAACTGTAAATCTTGCGCGACCATTATCATCGTACGCATCTTTATAAATATCCTCTCTTAAAACAATGAATTTGCCTTGCGGATCTGTTAAACCACCCACATTTCCAAGTTCTTCCTCATCTGCGATATGTAAACAATATCCTGGTCTCATAGTAGGCAAAATGTATTCAGCAAAATCCATAACTGGGAAAGCTTGGTAATCTAACAATTTCAGTTCTTTTCGAAGTAAATCAGTAAAAAAACCAATTTTCTCCCAACTATAAGGAGGAACTTCGTAATCAATACTTTTCTTCACCTTCTACTTACCTTTTTTTTCTTTTATCTGTTTCATTAATTTTTTCATTTTTTCTACATCTTCTGGAGAAATGTTATCTATAACTCTAGCAAACATACCAACAAGTTCACCTGTGGATGAATTAGAAGACTTTATTGTAAAACTTTTGCGGCAAGCATCAGCCTCTTGTCTTAAGCGAGAAGCCATATCTTGATCTAAATCGTATAATTCTATAATCTTTTCTTCCATACCAACAGGTACAGATTTTTTGCCAATCTCAACAGAAGATAAAAATGCTACAGATATATCTAATTTTTTAGCCATATCTAAAAGGCGTTCTGCATGATCAATACGGAGTTTCCGTAAGGTTTTACCAAAGGATGTAAGCATCAAATAGAACTCCAAAGGACGGATAATTAATCTTAATAAGTTGAATATATTTTATCTTAAGGTATAAATCAACTCTTTTTTTACAATAATTACAAATTGCCAATAGCAAAAATTTAAAAATTATCGAAAGTGGCTTGACATTATAGTAGGAGTATGAATAATCGAATCAGGTGCCTCAAAAACACCTTAAATACCAAACGGGCGAGCTACCGAGATAGTTTATTTTCCGCACATTAAAGGCTTTGACTCATTGTATGTTACACGCATATAATGATATTGTCGGGTGTGGTTACGCTATACAATACCCTTGCGGGAAAAGCGTAACGACGGACTTGGTACCGTGTTTTTGAGCACCCGGCACTTTTTAAAGGGTGTCAATCAAAAACGTCTATTACCAAGGAGTTCACTATGAACACTCTTATAGAAATTAAAGAACGGGTTATTGATCAGGAAACTGTTAAGGCGCGTGATTTGCATGCGTTTTTGGAAATAAAGTCTGAATTTAGAAATTGGATTAAAAATCGCGTTAAAGAATGTAAATTTCAGGAAAATATAAACTTTATAACTGCGGTAAATTTTTACCGGGGTGGAAAGGTAAAAGAATACCACATTACGTTAGACATGGCTAAACATCTTTCGATGATAGAGCGTAATGATAAAGGGCATGAAGCACGTCAATACTTTATCAAATGTGAACGACTTTTGAAACAAGCAGCAACACCACAGATAGCTGCATCACAAGTTGACTACTCTAAACCCGAGGCATTACTTGGTGTCTTGAACCATTTACAAAGTCAAATTGAGCAGAAAGATCATGTTATTGCAGAATTAGCACCAAAAGCAGAAGCTTTGGAAGGTTTAAAGCTCTCTGATGGGTTGTTTGGTCTTATCGAAGCAGCGAAAATGCTTGAAGTACGACCAAAGGACTTAACCGATTATTTGCGTAAACATGACTGGGTATATCGACGGGCTCCAGGGGCGCCGCTGTTACCTTATCAGGATAAGATCAAGAAAGGATTCATGGACTGTCCTGCTATCACCATTCAAAGACCGGATGGTACAGAAAAGGTGCTCCCTTCAACAAAAATCACACCAAAAGGATTGGCATGTTTGAGAGAACAAATCCATGGAGGTGTACAATGAACACCAGTATCGACTTCTTATGCGATTTATGGATAGCTTTATATCAGTTTTCTAATGATGAAAATATTAATGAAAAAGAGTGTACAGCTCTGATTAACATCATGAGTTTGGTAGAAAAAGCTTTGATTTTCAAACTTCAAGATGAGGTGCCAAATATACTTAAAATCTTAACAGTTCTAACAGATTTTGGCGATTCAGAGTTTCCTACAGTTATGTTACCTTTATTGCGAGCTTACGAATCAGATTTAGAGAGCCCCATTAAAAAGGTTGCTTAATTTAAAAAATAGAACTCCCCTTCCCGTTCTTAAAATGGGGAGGGGGTTAATTCCGATGACTTTTTCGTAAATCCTGTTCAATCCGATGCCTAACATAGCGTGTATAAGGGATAGCTTGATTTTTAGCTTTTTCCTTTAAAGCCTTCATAAGCGCTTGAGGCAAGCGAATATTCATAGACGCTTCTTTAGGTAAGAACTCAAAATGAACGGGTTTAAAACCAGTTAAGTCATAATCTGTAAGATCTGCAGTATCAATAAAGTTTTCTGCTTCTTCATCCGTCTTAAAAACGGGCATTTGTTTTAATTTAGAGGTTTTCATAAAAATTAAATTTCTTTTGATGTGTATAGAATTTTAAAAGATTCAAAGTTTAGAAGAAATGTATCTGTTTAAACTCACACCATTTTCAGCGGCTTGTATTGCAAGTTTTCTATGGAGTTCTGGTGGTATTCTTAATTGAAACTTACCACTGTATTTACCATGTGACAAAGGCACAGGAACTTCTTCTCCATTATGTTGCATGTCCTCCACAACTTCTGAAACAAGGTCCATAATGCCTTTTAAAGCTTTCTCTGCTTGAGCATCTAACCATGAAAGGGATGGGAATTCTGCACACAATCCGACATATTCCTCATCTTCTTGCGACCACAAAACACGATATGTATAATGATTATTGTTCATGTTTCATCCTTTCTATCGCTTGTAAGACTTGTTTGACTTGATAAGCTTTTGCTTTGTTACCAGAATCTTTTTGAATATTCACACGTGGGTCACCAAGCCACGGGGTTTTAAAAACAAAATGACTTGAACCATTGTTCCGTGGTTCTCCAAAGAAATAGACACATACAGCCAACAAATCTGAAAACTTAATGTTCTTTGGTGATGCTTTCATCAAGCTAATTATTTTTTCAACTTTATTGTTCATAACCAATAATAGTATCATTATTAATCCTAGTCAATCATTTTATACACTTAATTGGACAGGAGTCCCCATGCATCCCCGCGAGACGATAAGAGAAACATTTGTTGCGTTGATCAAAGCAGCAAAGACGGCTGCTGGTGACAATGTTTTCAATATGCGTGACTTCAACTTTTCCGTTGAGAACACGCCTGCAATTAATATCTCAACACAAAGTGAAACGATTGAAGATGGCTATGATTATGGAGTAAGGCGGCGTGTTTTAACAGTAGATGTTGAATGCTATGCAACATGTGAAGATGGTGCACGCTTTGTTGACCAATTAGCATGGGAAATTGAAGAGATTTTCTATGCCAATCCCAATCTTAATAATACCGTTGAGACATGCCGCCTGCAAAATATTGCTTTTGCCTTTGGCGATAATGGCGCCTTAGCACTCCATGGTGCAATTCTAACCTTTGAAGTCATTTATGTGACAAATATCCCCAACATGGATGAAGAAGACGGCAGTGTAACAGCAAGAATCGTTGAACCTTTCTTAAGCTTTGAACCAGAAACAGGCGTGAGAAATAAAGATAAATACCATAAAATCGAGGTTACTCATGTTAGAGCGGCGCGATAAAGAAATCACAGATCTAAAGAGACGTGTGGCCAATATGGTTGTGGTGGGAAAAATTAGCCATGTCGACCATAAAAACGCACGCTATCGGGTAAAAAGTGGCAATCTTGTCAGTGACTGGATTCCAGACACACAAGCCCGCGCCGGTAAAACACGCTCTTATGAAGGGCGTGATATCGGAGAGCAAGTGATTGTTGTCTCGTCATCCGGAGATTTATCACAAGGGGTGATTGTTGGTTCACTTCATACCGATGCTAATCAAGCAGCCGATAAGGGCAGCATTCACCGAACGATATACCCTGATGGAACCAGCCTTGAATATGATGATGAACAAAATACTTATGGAATTCACATCAAATCCGGCGGAAAGTTTATCCTGACAATCGCTGATGGTGTGTCACTAAAAGGTGATGGTGGCAAGCTAGAGCTTACGGCACCGGAAGGCATAAAGATTGTTTCAGAAAGCGATATAAATTTAAACGCAAAAGGCGGCATCTCTTTGAAGGCTGGTGATGGCATTTCACTGAATTCGAATGATAGTCTCTCTCTTCATTCTGGGAATAATGTTTCCATTCACTCAAGTGGATTAAGACATAACGGCACCAATGTAGGAGCAACACATGTTCATGGCGGTGTTTTTCCTGGTGGCTCTATGACAGGAGGTCCCAATTGAACAGTGGAATGGACCGTACAACAGGAAAGCCATTAACCGGAATTGATCATTTGCGCCAATCAATCCTTGACATTTTGTCAACGCGGATTGGTTCGCGTGTAATGCGGCGTGACTATGGTTCACGCGTTGCTGAACTCATTGATGCACCGGTTAATAATGCTTTTGCTGTTGCCCTTTATGCCGCTGTTGCTGAGGCTTTAGACAAGTGGGAACCGCGTTTTAAATTGAAAAAAATTGATTTTAAATGGAGTGAGACTGGACAAGTTTCTTTGTCCTTTGAAGGCATTTATTTGCCATCCGGCAAGCCCATTACCATGGAAGGATTACTGATAAAATGAATGGAGTGCTTGCAAAACCGGAAATCATCACAGAACTTTCTTTTGAGGAAATACGCGCTGCGGCTCTTACCCATTTAAAAGAGCTTTTGCCTGAATATACCATTCTTGAAAGTGATCCGGCTGTAAAAGTCATAGAGGCTTTTAGCTATCGAGAACTGCTTTTAAGACAGCGTATTAACGAAGCGGCACGCAACAACATTCTTGATTTTGCAACCGGTGAATCTCTTGACGCTTTGGGAAACTGGCATGGTCTTGCCCGCATGGAAGGGGAAAGTGACGAGAGATATCGTGAACGCATAGAGCTTCATGCCCGTGGTGGTAATGGGAGCGGGACAGAGCCCTATTACAAGCTTATAGCCTTAACAGCAGATAGTCGTGTTAAGGATGCGATTGTTTACCGTAAAGGCAAAGACCCAACCATCTATGTTGCTCTTTTTGGCAACAATGAAGAAGGAACGGCCTCTGAAGATCTCATACAAACAGTTTCAGAAGCTCTTCACAAAAAAAATATCATCATGACCAATGATACAATCATTGTTCACGCTGCTGTTAAAAAAGTGCTGGATTTAGAAGCAGATGTTTGGTTGTTACCAGAAACATCTTTGAAAATTCTCACGACAATGGAAGAAAATTTACGCACGGCTTGGAAACAAGAACAAGCCATTGGTCGTGAATTAAGTTTGTCGTGGTGGATTTCAAAACTAATGATTTCTGGTGTCCAAAAAGTCATTGCCATTACTCCAACACAAGACAGTATGGTTTGTGATGAAGAAATTTTATCGATTGGAAAAATCACCTTAAACTTTAAGGGGTATGCCCGCTAATGGTTGGTTCCCTCCTTCCCACAAACGCAACAGAATTTGAAAAGCGCCTTGCCGATGCTTGCGATTTTCATCAAGATATTGATGGTTCTGTTTTGGGGATTTCACGTGCTAAATTGATCACGCGCCCTCCCCGCTTTTTGCCGTGGTTGATTGAAGAATACGGGCTTGGTGAACTTACACCTTATGTTCCAAACCTCTATGATTTGATTGACCAAGGGCTTGCATGGCAACGCCTGCGCGGATCTGTTATGGCAATAGAGATGGGGTTGAGATGGTTAGAGATTACAGCCCGCTTTATACCCGCTTGGACGGGACGTGCATGGTGGAATTCCTTTCAACTTGATTTTGATCAGTTGCCTGAACGCAAAAGCCTTGAAGCCATTGAAGCGATTAC
>NZ_JBHINI010000034.1:0-6329 GCF_042194935.1 Bartonella sp. CL71SXKL
CCTAACATTTGTCGAATATCACGCATAATATGCGCATGTTGCTTACCGCATAACTCTGCAATTTCACGACTAGACATCGTTTGAACTGTTGTGTTTTGAAAATTTCTTTCAGATGTTGTGATAAAATTATGCATGCTTCACTCCGTTCGTTGTGGCAACATTGTCATTGTGCTTAATTTGCTGTCTTAGATGTCTTAAGAAATCTTCTAATGTTTCAGGATTTGAATAATCGATTTTTGAATTTGCTTTTTTTTCGCATTTCAGAAAATATTCACGCACTTGTTTACCTTTGAGACCAGGTTCACAAATGGCAATGTGTTTTGCTGTGTCTAAAGTGAGAGCATAATCTTTAAAAGGATTTCCACGTGAGGAGTTTGATAATTCTTTAGTAGAAAGTACAAAGTCGACATCTTCTCTAAAGCTAAGTTCTTTAATACAGTTTGTTATCCACTTTCTAAACTCGGTTTTTACCTCTAAAAAGGTATATAAATCACGAACGCTAATAGTTTGAACCTTTTGATGCTGAATAATATTGTATTGAGTAGCAAGAAGCTTTTCCATTACAGACCTCATATTGGTGGGATTGTTGAATGAAAGGAGGCGCTTTTAAATGCGCCCTCAGATTTTAAAGCACATCACATACACGCAAACGGTGTTGTTGTTCGTAAGTACCGTAAATCTCATCATTATATTTTTCGTCTGCGATCTCGTCTAAAAGTTCTTGGTAAGCATCACTTTCGCGTACAAAGTCATGAACCTCACTATCCTCATGGAGATGTTCGATATTTTCTTTTACATATGCTTCTGCAATTTCTTCAGAGATATCTTCACAATTATTCTCAGAAGGATTGATGCGAAAGATTTGGATTGCATCATCTACCTCATCAACAATGCTTAGAATTTGGCTTGCATCAAGTGGTCCAGACTCTGCAATGTGTTGATCTTTATCGTAAGCAACTAATAAAATTTCATTGGAATTTATAAGAATTGGCTTATCCATAATTTTTCCTCCCTAACACCTCTTGGCGATTGTTTGTGCGTGGTTTATGGAATAAATAAATACGCATAATGCATACTTGTCAACAATAAAATATGCGTTATGTGTATTTTATTTTTAACGGTATAAAAATCTTGTAAGAAGATTTTTTCTAAATGACGATTCTCATGAAAGGGGAAGGTGAATGGTTATGAAAACAATAAAAAGTGATATAGAATTAGATAAC
This sequence comes from Bartonella sp. CL71SXKL, assembly GCF_042194935.1. NCBI lineage: Bacteria > Pseudomonadati > Pseudomonadota > Alphaproteobacteria > Hyphomicrobiales > Bartonellaceae > Bartonella > Bartonella sp. CL71SXKL. The sequence goes on from NZ_JBHINI010000034.1 coordinate 1,224, forward strand.
AAAATAATGCATCTGGTTTCTACATTTAGTAATGAAAGAAAAAAGCTTTTATTTTTTTTCTTCTGCATGCAGGCGATTTAAAAGGTGAAGAATTGTTTCTTTATCTGGTTGAGTTGTTTTTTGCAGTAGATTAATAATTTGCTCATCAACAGTTTGTTTTGTGGCAGGAATTGGAAAGGAGGGGCCTTCTCCCTCTCCAGTTAATAACCATCCTTCACTAATTCTAAATGCTTTTGCATATTTCGCAGATGCCCGTGATATTCCTCTTAATCCTTGTTCATGCTGTATATAGCTAGAGTAGTTCCAGCCAAAATATCTAGCTGCTTCTTTAGCACTTCTAAAACCACGCGCTAAACGCGCTTTTATTAATCTAGCAGATTGGTCTATCGTGTTACTAAGCATTTTTATCTCCTTAATATATTCATATTGCATATAATTGGTATGCATTTCGACTTGACTTTTAAGTGCTCATAATGCATATTATTTTTTATGGGAAAAATAGCAGTAAAACAGTTACGTAAAAATCTGAATTTAACTCTGAAAGAAATGGCAGCACGGTTAGGCGTCAACAAGTCAACAGTATGGCGTTGGGAAAAATATGGTGTTCCTTCAAGAGGAGCCGTTGCATATCTTCTCGAAGCGTTATGGAATGAACAATCTCCTCCAACTCCTTCTTTTGTCAAGGGTTCCACTGTTTGCATGAAGCCATGTGAACAAAATGAAATGTTGCAATCTCAATATGAAGAAAAGAATGAACATCAACAGCACCCTTCACACTCTTAAAGAAGAAAGATCAGAGATGATAGATGTCCCACAGATCACTATAAGCAAAGTCCAGTTGATTGATCTTGTTAATTGGACAGGAAACCATATATTATGGTCTCCGTTCGCCTGAAGATGCATGTTTTGAAATAAGGATAGATCCCTCATCAACAGGTTTTCTTGTCTATATGCTGCATAGTATCTTTGCGCGTGATGATAGAAAATATTTTCCGTTATTTCCGTACGATGATTTTAATCAATGGTTTTTATCTGTGTTTACGCAAGCTTTTACAACTTGGTTTGATAATTATTTTTCTCAAGAGTTGTCATCTTTTTATCGCTTAAATGAGCTGATCTTGTTTACAGCCTTAGTCAAAAGTAAGCTTGATTTCTTAAGGGATAAACTCATCGAAAAAAGAAAAGAAGAAATTGAATTAATAGATGATGCATGCAGTGTGTGTCTGAATCTGAGTTAATCCAATTTTTTAAAGTCTATGAGGTTGGTTTGTGTAGTTACAGTCATTGTTGTTTCTGGTTTCAATGGGGATGTATGAGTAATGATTAAAGTAACTTGGGCTTTTATATCTTCTTCACGCGCTGCTACAAAAATAAGGATTCCTGTGTACTTATCTTCTGAGGGAGCTATAGAAATATTAACATCGATTTCTTGTCCCGTTCGAAAATTCTCTGCTTCCTCACAGCGGCCGCGTGATTTGTGTGACGTTGGACTGGCATCAGGATTAACATATGGTGATTGCATTTGCCACCATCTTGTTTCAGGTTTGTATATGATGCCATATCCAAGAATAAAACGAGAACCATCTTTTAGCTTTATATTTAAAACGTGGATGACAGTTTGTGCATTGTTTTTTATCTTTAAACAAAGAAGCGTCCACTTGCCTTTTGTTGGCAAGTGGGGTCCAGTTATATATATGGAAGGTGGCGTTCTTAAATCCTCTACTCTTTTGTTATCTAACAAAATTTTAATATGTTCTTCTGACCATTTGGCAAGATCTTTTGTCGATATTGCTTGCTTATCCATTCTCTATCTTCTTCTCGTTTTTTTGCAGCTGTTCCAGTAGGAATGGAAGAAAAGATCATAAAGCTGTACGCTTTAGATCAAAACATGGCTTCTCTTTTAAGAAAAGAGGCTGATATTTGCCGAAAGAATTTTATAATGAGTTCTTCTGATCCACTTAACCGTGAAATTATTAGCACGTTTGTAAGTGTCTTTCACAGCAAGATCTAACAGTGTTCAAGGAATTCATGGTGAGAACGGAAAAGAAACGCTGCTTGCAAAATAAAATACCTTGATCTCCTTATTTTATACACCGTAAACATAATTTTATATGTTAAAAAACAATAATATACTTTTGAAATAATTGAAAAAATAAGCAAATTATGCTAAGATTTTGTATATATAAATTGCTAATCTAATGGGGCTACAAATATGCTAAATAAAGTGACTTTAATCGGGCGCCTTGGTGCTAATCCCGAAAGCAAAACAATGAATTCTGGAGCAGAAGTGGTTAATTTTCGTATGGTAACTTCTGAAAGCTATACAGATAAAAATACACATCAAAAAGTAGAGAAGTCTGAATGGCATTCTGTTATGATTTTTAATCCACATTTAGCAAAAATTGCACTTCAATATCTAAACAAAGGTTCAAAGGTTTACGTAGAAGGCAAATTACAGACACGCAAATGGCAAGATAAAAATGGGCATGACCGTTACACAACAGAGATTATTTTACCACAATTCAAAGGCGAGTTGTATTTGCTTGATGCAAAAAAAGAGCAATCGGCATTCCCTTCACCCATTACTTCTCAAAATTATGCTATCGCTTCAGGTGCTCAAGATTATAGAACAGCTCTTAACGATAGCGTCCCATTCTGATTGAAAAAAATATGACAAAAAGAAAAAAACGTGCAAAACGTGGTCGTCCTCGGATTAAGGGGGGTGTGAGAGAACCAAACGGACGCATCTCACGAGCAAAAACACCGCATGAACCCATGGATAAATTGGCAATTGAAATGCGTGCCAAACGCTTTGGCTTGACCATAGAAGAGGCTAAAAGTCCGCTTTCCGGTACCTATATCGGGCGGCTTTATTTGCAAGGCGAAATCAATCAAGACCAATATAATGATGCGCAAAAATATCTTGAAGTGAAAAACAATTACCTATGTGCAAAAGCATTGCCTAATGCAATTTATGATAACTTTACTCCTTCATCAAATGAGGAGGCACAAAAACGGTGGATTGAAAGAGCAACTCATTGTTATGAAGAGACGAAAGAGGTTATCAAAGAAACACAACACCTCTATAGACAGTATAATCTTTATGCTGCATTACAATATCTTGTTATAGAAGATCAATCGCTAACACATCTTGTTAGTTCTTTGCGTATTGTTCTTAATGCGCTTCATAAGCATTTTAGCCGTTAAAAAAGAATTGACATCAGATGAAAAATCATTAAAATGTGTATATATTTACATATTATGAGTTTAGGTAATGGAACAAGATAGCCGAAAAATCATTGCAAAATTAAAGCGTGATGGCTTTGAACTTATCAAAGTAAAAGGTTCTCATCATAAATTTAAAAAATATGTATAGAAAGATGATAAGGTTGTTATCGTTCCACATCCTAAAAAAATCTTCCGATTGGTACAGCACGTTCTATCGCACAACAAGCAGGCTGGTTAAAAGAAGGAGAAGAAGAATGAAAAGATTTTTTGCTCTTGTTCATAAAGATGAAGACTCTGCTTTTGGTGTTCAGTTTCCTGATTTTGAGGAACTTTTTTCCGCTGCTGATGAGGAAGAAAATTTAATCGCAAATGCAACAGAAGCACTCCAACTTTATTGTGAAGATATAGATAGAGTGCCTATTCCTTCAAAATTTGAAGACGTCATACAACGGGAATCTGTCAAAACAGCTTTGTCAGAAGGAGCTTTTTTAATACAAGTCCCCTTTATTGAAAATGATGCAGAAGTGGTACGCACAAATATATCAATTGAACGAGGGCTTTTACGTGCAATTGATAATTGTGCACAAGAGAGAGGTTTAACAAGATCTGCTTTTTTGGCAACAGCAGCCCGTCACGAGCTTAATATTTAGCTCATCAATCTGGAAAAATTTCTCACTCTCAATTTTTTTTGCAAAAGCGTGTAATTGCATATGATCCGAAAACTATTAATGAAAATCAAAAGGCGGCAGGCAAACAAAACGCTATAGTTAAGAGGGATATAACTATCATTGATATTATATACATGGCATCTAATATTTCTGGACCTGTCATTGTCTTTCCCTCCTATAATAATTTCACAATAATTTATAAAATCTAAAATGTTTTAGAAAAATCTATATATTCTATTTTAAAATAAAAAATATAGATTTTTTTGTTGACATGGTGTAAAAAATAGTATTGAATGACAGTACGGCACTAGTTGAATTGCGTCTAAAATTCAAAAATATCCCTTAAAAATTCAGTAAAATGTGAACTTGAAATGTGGCTAGAAAGCCCTGTTTTCTTGCTAGTTCTGGCTAATCAATTTTTCAAATAACAAAAATTAATATTTGACTAATGATGTCATTAATTATGACTCAAAAGGAGCAATGATGAAAGCTGTCATCACTAAGCCAATGTGTGTTATTGGAGACAATAAAAGCACTGTTCGCTTTGAACCATCAACACCCAATAATCCATTTGTTGAAGTTTCCAATCAAGTCTACGCACGTCTCAAGCGTGCAAATGCTGCTAAACCTTTTGTTGGTGTCAAGACAACAGCAAAACAAGTTGAACGCTTTACTGAAAAGCAAGTTGCAGACATCTCATCAGCCCAAATAAAGCGTATAAGAAGAGGTGTTTATATTAAAGAAAAGGCGACAGCAAGGTTTCTTGAGACAGATATCATTGGTTCTGGAACACCAATACCTCTTAAATTTTTTAAAGCAAACGAAACAAAACGCGGCGTAACTTACACACTGTTTGGAAAGAAAGAAATCTTACCCCATGGTTTTATCAAGGGAGGCAGTTTTCCAAAGCGTGTTGAATTGAAAATGGGAGGGAATGTGTTTCAAAGAGATGACGGAGATCAATTCCCCATTGCAAAACAAGAAGGACCTTCAATTGCTAAAGTGATGTCCAAGCCAGAGATTGCAAGTGCTATTGCACAATATGCCAATGAAAGATTAACCAAAAATATACAGAGACAACTTTCTCGTCAAGAATACGCTGCTAATAAGAAAGGCTAGATCATGTTCTCAAGCTTTATCTATATATTCCATATCCTTATGAGTTTAGGAATTACATATTCTTATTGCAATTTTAAAAACAGATTATCAC
>NZ_JBHINI010000035.1:0-5729 GCF_042194935.1 Bartonella sp. CL71SXKL
AGGGAATGGGCGGCATTAAAAGTTAAACGCGCATGGCGAGGCTTGAGATTGATTAGTTCAAAATCCTTTTTTGAGCGAATTATAAAAAAATGCTTTGGCTGTGTTGCACATGGATATCAATAGAATATTATTCGTGCAGAATGTAGCTACCTTACGCTTGTCTGCCCCCATAATACTTTATGCTATGAGGCAATTGGCAACGGAGCCTTACAGAGCAATCTTTAAAGACCGTTTCGAGCTTCTTTGCCGCAGATTGTATTACAAACCCATAATTGAGTGATTTATGGCGAATTATTTTGAGTGCTCTTGTTGTGCTACGGGTTTTCAAAAATGATATGTGACATGGAAGCTGCTTATTTTTTCGTTTGCATGAGGCAAAGGCAAGAAGCAAAGGCGGAGGCACCAACAATCATGCAAAAGGTGAAAGCGATATGATTGTTGAAATGGCTGATGATCCATCCACTTGTCCATGAGCCGGCAGCTTGGCCAATATTTGAAATAACAAGAATATAACTAAAAAGAACACTGGCAGAGAGGGATGAGGTTGTTTTCCCTGCTTGATAGTATATCTCTGGAATCATGACAGATTCATAGACACTGTAGGCAATTAACGCAATCACAGCGGTAAAGACCCCACCTATGAGGAAAAATGCAGCGAAACTTCCCATAAAGCAGAGCAGATAAAAAGTTGCTTTATCGGAAAGGGTGAGATGTTTATTGATTACCCCCTGCCAGATACAAATACTGATGCCAACAATTGAAAAGAAAATTCCACTATAAGGGGCGAGATTGCTGTCAAATTTATTGAGAAGTGTTGTGGTGGTGATGAAAATTCCCATGAGGAATGCACAAAGCAAAGCCGTGACCAGTAAATAAGCAATAGAACGATTATGTATTATTGTTTTTAAAGAAGAAAGAAGAGCTTTTTTTGTTTTTTTATTCTTTTCAAGAGATAATGTTTTATGTGGGTAATGATAAACAATTTGAATGGATAGAACACAAAGATACAAACCAATGAGTGCAAAAAAAGCCATTAAGAAGGTTGATGCGTTGTATTTTATGGCACTCGTTGCAACAAGAGGGGCGATAACGACAGCAGCATTTTGAAAAAAAGAATAGAGAGTTAATGCGCGTTTAAGAGCATTTTCATTGAGATGTTCTGATAAAATTTCTCTCAAAAATGGCTTTGAAACTGCTTTCGAAAAAGCCATTAAGGTAAAAAAGATCAACCATGCAGAAGGTGTGAGCGATAGGATAATGCACACAAAAGCGCTACTCCTTAAAATAAAGGCGCTAGCCATTAAGAGTTTACGCGAAAATCTTTCTAATAAACCCGTTGTGGTTACCATGAGAATGCTTTCAAGGATTACTGATCCAGCGAGATAAAAAGCGACATTGGCAGCAGTTATGAGAGAAGAGTTTCCAAGCAAAGGGAGTACAAAGAAAAAGGAAAATTCAGAAAGAAAAACTGTGCTATAGATGAAAAAAGTTATTTTATTTTTGCCCATGGAATTTCCATAGAAGTGTCGTTAAATGATCAAATACATTTTGTTGTATCTCTTGAGGAAGTTTTGTCAGCCCTGTTTCTGCTGTGCACATTTCGTTGAAATAGTATCCTTCTTGATTCACCAGCCAGTCCAATGCAAGAATATTGTTTTTTCTACGATGTTTTTAGAAATATCGAGCATGATTTGGATTGAGCAACAATACTGTGCCCTGATGTTCGCGCAACAACCGTAAGATCATTGAGACCTTGATCCTATATCTTCTCCTGATGATTTTGACTATTCCCAATTCTTTTTGATAACCACCCAATCCTTTTTGATAACCAATTGGCACCCCGCATTCTTGCTTTTCCATTTTATCCTTTATGAAGAGGATGTACTATCCCCCCATAGATTGTCAACATATGAATGGGATGAATGATTTTGTAACCTTTTAATGAAATTATATTTTTTTAGTGGAAGGTTATTCATTCTCTTGAAATAGAGAAGAAAAACGATAGAGTTCGCTAATCATTTTTCAATTCTCTTTTAGCGCATGCGTTGATATTTTCCTCCATGGCGTTGTAAAAAACCTCTCTCAACAAGAGTGCGTCGTAATCGGGCAAAGTCTATCGTAAAGAGGTTGCATATCTTGGAAACTTCCGTTTCGCTATAGATTTTTTCCTTCTGAAAGGCTTCACCAATTTTTGATAGCATCTCTTCTGTTTCTAAATGGCGGTCGCTTAAATTTTCCCTATTTCGCTCATGTTTATTTTCTAGCATTTTCCACACTGTCTCTTCGGCTTGAAATCCTGCTGTTGTGTTGTGAATAAGTCCAAGATTCAAAAGGCGATTGATGGATTTGTGAATGTTTTTGGCATCTGAATCGACATGTTTGAGGATATCAGTAAGATTTTTTGCACCAAGGATAATGGCGGCATAAACAGCGCGCAGTGTCGGTGAGGTCATGGCAGAGATCAGTGAATTGCGGGTATTGCGTTTGTGAAGGGTTTCTTTCCCCATGGGCAAAATATCATTGCGAATGGGAATTTCATTGATTTCTATGAGTTCTGCTTGGAGCGATTGTGCGCGTACAATTTGTTCGGCTGGGGTGCGTTTGCGAATAATCCCCAGACCACCCTGGCGATATTTGTGGTTTTCGGGGAGTGTTAAAGCTTCATAGGAGCCGTCAAGCCGGTAGAGAATTTCTTCCCAGATGGGAGTTCTGACGCGTCGAACCCGTTGTTCGCTATTGTGAGCAATTGTTGTGGTCATTGTTGGTTCATGTAGACAAAGATAACCACCAGCGGTGATGTGTTCCCAAACTGTGGTAACAAATCGCACATCATCTGCGGGCGTTCCAGCATCAAGCCAAACAAAATCTATTGGTCCCCAAGATTTGAGCGTTTCATCATCGAGAGAGAAGAAATTCTCATGGATAAATGTTACCATGTCTTTTTCAATACCGTCTTGAAGCAGTTCTTGCTATGCTTCTTCGGCTGATTGGCCTTCTGCTGAAAAATCATCAATGGTGATAAGCCGTGGTTCGTAATTCTCAAGGATTCCTGAAGGGTCAAGCAAAGCTGTACGCTCTTCCCTGGTGGAAGATTCTAAAAGTTTTTTATCTTGTTGCCATGCTTGTTTTGCTTTTTGCAGTGCTTTAGCAATCAAGCGCGTACTATCACCAGCACCGATTTCAATGACTGTGCGCGGTCTTGCCATTTGAATGAGCGTGTAAATAAGTTCAGCACTATTTTCTGTTCCCATGCCAGGTCTTATCAGCTTCATCTTTTTATCCTTATAATTTTATCAATCGTAGCATTCCTGCTTTTACAAGAAACTTTATTGAATCCTCTAGCGGGTGTTGAATGTGCATTGGTGTGGTGGCTTGCTTCAAGAGATGTTTTGTTTTTTCATTCAGTTGGATTGTACGCCCATTGAGTTGATTAATGGCAAGAGTGTCAAGAGAAGAATCTATGATAATACTGTTGGCTCTCGTAAAAGAGCGGTTGCATGATCTGGTGAAAAGGCTTGTTGATTTGTTTGAATGAGACCCGTGTTGTAAAAGTGATATCAAAAGACTCCCAGAGGCAAGAAGAGTACCATTGAATTGTATTTCTCTCAGTGATTGGACAAGGCAGCTTTCACGAAGTGCTTCAAATGTGGGAAAGTCGAATCCGCCAAATGTCGCTCCTTTTGTAGAAACAATGGTGATGGGTTGTATTTGCCGTTTGCCAATGAGTGCTGGTTTGTTTTTTATTATTTGTACATCTTTTGCCCATTGAATGTGTGATAAAGGATTGAGTTCACGTGGGTAGACAGCAAAAGAATTGATGGCTATGGGTGGTGTTGGTTTTTGCAATTCAAGTGTGTGGGAGCTCTCATGACAATCATGTCGCATATAGTCTGCAAGTTGCCATACATAACCGCCTGTTCCATTGTAAAAGTTTAAGCCTATAGGATCTTGTTGCATGATGTTAAACCGGTTTCTTCTGCTTTGAAATATCAAGTTTTGGCAATGGTTGTTTGCTAGGGTTGTTAGCTCTTCCACACTCAAGAGTGGTTCATCAAAGTCTTATTGGTTGGTGTGGGGTTATAGGGGAGATACAACGATTTCATCGAGGGGTGATTGTCATGCCATTTTTGGGTTTGGTTTGCCTGAGAGCAAAGATAGTAAAGTTCGTTAACCATTATCATATTCCTTTTTTTGTACGGCACTGTTCAAGATAAAACCTAATATGCCTGCGATCATTATAGCGATGCCAATGATAAATAGTGTGCTTTGGGTGTGATGCACTTTTACAAAACCGGCTCCTAGAAAGCCAAGGCACACGGCTGTTTGTAGGATGAAAATATAGGCGGGCATTTGGTTGTTTCGGTGTTCTTTTTTAATGGCTTTCATCATAAAACTTGCCATTAGAGCATTTTGCACACCGTTTGCACCCCCAAGAATGAAAAATGAAAGCATCATCAACCATATGATATGTGTTAAGGAAAAGCAGAAAATTGCAAAGCCAATGATTGCAGCGGCAAGTGATGCTCCAGCGGCATTACCAAAGCGATGAAAAAGGCTGGAGAAACAGAGTGGACCAACCACGAGGCCAAGACTTAACATGCTTGTGATTACCCCATAGGTTTCTGCACTGAAGTACAGCTCCGTGCGGATGCGGACAATCGATAAGACGTTGAGAGCAGAGGTGAGGATGATGGTAATGATGAGGGGAGAAAGAGCATAGACAACATTTTTTTTACGCAAGAGACCCGTTAAATCTAGCCCTTTTTTGGCTTGCTGTGTTGTGTTTGTTGTTTGCGTATGTATTTTTAAACTTTTAAAACAGAAGAGAGTGATAAAGGTAGCACAAAGAACCATGATGGATAGTGCAAAGAGCCCTTTTTGCCCATTTGATATTCCATACAATACACCCCCTAGCAGTGGTCCGGCAATGTAGCCAAGATTACGAACTGTTTGGATAACGCGGTTTAGTCGATCTAGTTGCTGATCATTGGTTGCAAATTCTGGGACGGAAACGAGGATAGCAGACCAAAAGAGTGAACCAGCACAACCTAGTGCGAAAGAAAGTGCAATGTAAACCCAAAATTGGTTGGCGATTGCGGCAACGGCTATGAAGAGTGCTTCAAACAATAAAACAATGGGTACTGTTCGCGCTGGTTGGAAGCGATGCAAGAGGCGTGGTGCAATTGGTCCGGCAAAAATTGCCCCGACAAGCCCTGCAAACAGCAGCATTGAAATAGATGCTGTGCTTTCTGCTAAGTGGAGAGCAAATGTAACTTGTGCTGTTTCATCGGCAAAGCTGCTAAAGCCCAAAACAAGAAAAGTCCCATTTGGGTAAAAATCATGGATTTTTTCTTTGTCACAATGCTCCTCCCCAAGAGGTTATAAGGTACAATTTTCTTCTACGTGTTTATGGTATATTCCATGCTTTGTATAGTTTTTCTTGATGATCAGTTGAGAAAGGAAGTTTTCAGAGCTCTTTTCTAAAACAAGCACAATGCCTATTGGCAGCAATGACCAGCTCCTTATGTTTTTTGAAAGGGGAGTATTAAGGATGATGGGCTGGTGAAGTTGTCTGATATGAGAGAGACAATAATACAAAAAGACAATCAGAAGATTTTGCAAAAAAGCTGCACTATACGTGCAGCTTTTTATGTATTTGCTTTAAAGGTAGACGTTTTAAAGCATGAAAGTGTCCTTACGGCTTCTATAACCATAATAGCCAAAAACAC
>NZ_JBHINI010000036.1:0-5575 GCF_042194935.1 Bartonella sp. CL71SXKL
GTGTTTTTGGCTATTATGGTTATAGAAGCCGTAAGGACACTTTCATGCTTTAAAACGTCTACCTTTAAAGCAAATACGTAAAAAGCTGCACGCATAGTGCAGCTTTTTTGCAAAATTTTCTTGATTTTTCATGCTTTTCAACACAACAAGAATTTTCGAAATCCACGTGAAGCTTTTATAAGCGTGAGAAACAAGCTTCAAAATAAAAGATTTTTTTCAATAATTCTATTTTTTTATGTTTTTCCTTTAAAAAACTTCTTAAATGAAGTGTTGACTCCATCGATTATATATATGCCATTACAGCATAACAAATATGCGGCTCTTGCTCTATTTTTTCCATTTAAGCCAAACGAATTTCGCAAAAAAATATTTCTCTACGATCAACAACTTTTCTCAATGTGGAAAACATATCAATCTTACATCTCATGTAAGAGGGAGCATTATGCGGTTAACATTTCATCCACACACAATATGAGAGAATAAGTTGAATTCTCTGATACAAAGGGAATACCAACCTACCAAATTATCTATTCTCAACAAAGCAACACTCTCACCACTTCAATACCAGTATTTTAGTTTGAGTATACGAACACAATTTACATTCTAGATTAAATGTATCAAATAAATAATTAACATAAAATCTATGAATAAACAATGGTTTAACTTTACATGCTTCAAACAAAGGACAAAATTCTATAATCATGCGTTATTAATTCTTTTGTAAATATTTTTATCAGATATCAAAAATCGTACCATTGCTTTCAATACAAGAAACCGACATAAAAAGTTTCATATTGAATGACCAAATAGTTTTTTTACAAATTGCGACATTAGAGCAAAAGCTTCATTGGCTAATTATACGAAAAAATAAAATAGAAAATGCATTTTAATAAATATAAAAGCAAATTGTTTTATAAAAGAATATGTAAAAAACCATAGATCACCTTATGATCATGTTATTTATGATTCAGATATTGAGTTTAGTTTTGCACAATCGTTTGAAAAAAATGATGAGATTAAAGTTTATGCGCAACTGCCTAAATGGTTTAAAATTGATACACCTCTTGGATCATATACTCCCGATTGGGCTGTATTATTTGAGCAAGATGGGCAAGAAAAACTGTATTTTGTTGTGGAAAGCAAAGGAAGTATTTTCGAAGACATGTTGCGCGATCTGGAAAAAGCAAAAATCCATTGCGGTCATGAACATTTCAAAGCTTTGGGAGAAAATACCCAATATATTGTTTCTGATAATTATGAAACTTTTATCGATCAAGCACTTCAAAAAGATACCATAACAACTTGAAAAAATGTTTGGGCTATGGAAACAACCCTCCCCTGTTGTTTATAAAATGCACCTTTTTCCTACTCTATAATTTACAAGCCCTTCCTTATAACCGATTTTAATTTTTATTAAACAATCAAGAGATTGTCGAATATTTTCCAGAAAGGGCTGCACATTTAAGAAAAGAAAATTATAAACTATTGAGAATACATTTGACACCCAAACAATCATTTAAGCATAAAAAATGATATATAAACAAACATTGGATTTTTAAGTCAATAATTTGATTTATAAAGATTTTCACATTTTCCATGTTAAATAATAAATGCAAATGGAGCAGGCATGCACGTCTCGTGTAGGTTCTGCTTTTGCTCTCATGCAAAGTGAATTGACAGAAAACAGACTCCTCGATAAACTCATCAAAATCAGCTTAACTGATGGCTTCATTTTGGAGGAAGAGGGGTTTGTACACAAGAGAAGCATTTGGGGACCATCAGCACTTCCAATCACATTCATTCCAATATCAAAACCGCAGACATCACAAACACGTGTTAATTTTTAAAAGTCTGTGAATGGGGCGCAACCAATGTTTTAAAGAACATCTGTAGGGAGCATGATCATGCAAAAGGTAGATTCCTATACAAAAACAGAACGGTATGTCATATATACCGTCATTATTTCCAGCATACTTCCTCTGCTGGACGGAAGCATTGTTAATGTCATCCTTCCTAACCTTGCGCATTATTTTTCCGTGGAAGGAAATAATATACAATGGATTGTAACATCCTATTTTCTAGCCACCGTGCCAGGACTACTGATGGCAGCTTTTGTGCAAGGAAGAATAGGTATCAAAAGCACTTGGTTTCTTGCAAGCTTCATTTTTATGCTTGGATCACTGGGGGTAGGATTAAGTTATAGTTTTCCAACTATTATATCTGCCCGTATCGTTCAAGGTTTTGGGACCGGTCTTTTGCTGCCCCTTAGCCAAACCATCATTGCCTTACAATTTGGACAGACACGAGTGCGCCAAGCCATGGGCACCATAGCCGTACCAACAGTTTTCGCTCCTGCCTTTGGTCCGCTGGTGGGCGCCTCACTTGCTCAGTATGTCTCTTGGCGTTTGTTATTTTTTATTAATATTCCGCTTATTTTATTGGCACTCACCCTTGGAGCAAAACATTTAAAGAACAACGAAACAACAAAAACAAAATTTAACTTATTTGCATTTTTAGCGTTTTCCATATCGCTTCTTTCGTTTTTTTACCTCACAGAAGCCAGAAACATCAATAACAAAAACCACTTATATATCCTAGCACTTATAGCCGTGATATTTCTCATATTATTCATTGTTTCTAATCAGAAAGCAAAAAACAAATTAATCGTCTTTAGCGGATTTCAAAATGCGCGCTATACATTACTCATGATCATGGGGCTTGTTGCTTCATTTCTTTTTTATAGCTTCCTCGTTTATTTCCCACTAGCCATTGCCATGGAACAAGCCCATGAAAATAGCCTTCTCATCATCGGTGCCCTCCTAGCTCTGCAAGGGGTAGGAGCATGGATCGGAAGGAAATTTATTTACCAAAAATGGAAAGAAAAATCTCCCTTTTTCATGATAGGAATTGGTTTAGTGATATCAAGCCTTGGGTTATTATGCTTCGGCTATAATATAAGCATGGATGGACTTGGATTCTTGCTAAGAGGCATAGGACTTGGCATCGCCACCATTGTCTGCCTTTCCGCCCCCATCCAATATGTCAACAGTTTATACGTCAAAGATACAGCCGTTATCACACGCATATTACAGCAAATAGGTGGTGCCTTAGGGGGTATATTCGCTGGCTTTTTGATCCATTCTCTGACAGAAGAATACTTGTCCTTAAACCAAACATATATCTTATTCTTCATATTCTCTATCGCTGCATTTTTACTGTTTTGCCTAGCCCTCCTCTTATCGCGTAAAGAGAAGAATTCCGATTTATGATATGCTTTATTTGAACACCCTATCCATAACATTGGCAATGGCATATAAAATCATACAGCATTTACCACTTTTCGAGAAACCAACACACTGAGACCTTGACCACAGCCTTCATCATTTTTATGAAAGAACACTAAACCGATAAGCTCCTTAAGCTCTAAAATTGATCACCTCCAGTAACGTACGGTGTTTGTAATTTTATGATACCTCTGTGCTTTTAAATCCCTCTAAAAACCTCTTGAAATATGGGATTTTCTGATCAGACCTTTGCAAAGATCCACGAAATTAAGCACGCGTTTCAATGCGGAATAGTTCCATAAATGCGCTAACAGACGCCCTACCGCACCAGCATAGAATATAGAACCCCGCCCCCGCGCACGCCCCTATAAATGCTAATCATCTTCTATAACGCACCGCGATGTGGAAAATCGCACTGTATTGCAAACTTGATAATGTTATTCGCCCCTTTTCAAAGTCATTGAATCACTATGCTTTCATAACAGCAATAGGTCCAAATGAAACTGAAGAGACAAAAACAGCTGGTAAAGCAGCATCTTCTCTCCATTTCATTGTTAACTGTTATAAGAAATCTCCCCCACTTTAATAAAAAAGCCCTCTCTCATTGAGAGGGAAATTTTAAAAACATTGAAAATCATGATGCACGATGACAGACAGCAAACCATCTCTAAAAAGACTGTTTCTTGATTTTCACAGCGTACTCTTAGATTTCTCTAACATTTTCCTGCCTTTAGATTTTCCTTATAAAATTTACGGACAAAAGAAGCTTTTCAGAACTCTTTTACACATAACTTCATTGCTTCAAGCTCCCTTACAGACACGATAAACGCGTATATTTCCATCTACCAAGTATGCGAGCTTCACAGCGGATATAATGAAAACAGTCTTTTTATAGAAAACCGTAAGCTTTAACGGAATAAACGAGATTTTAAACTAGCCTCCCGCATTACTCATTACTCTATACCGGTTATGCAAATAAAGAGCCCCATCTACTTTTTCTGACAAGCAAAGAACACACACAACATTTAGTAACATGCCATTATTGAAATTCTTGTCACAAGACCTTCCGTTCAGGGATTATGCGCATTGCCTGCTTCCTTCTCTCTAATAAACAATCTGCCAATAAAGAATGCTATTGCAGTTACGATAATACAAAATTATACTTCTGTTCTCATTCTATATTTTTCGAATTATCACACACTATTCCCCCCTTCACTGCTTCACTGTTATAACAATGAAAGGAGAAAAAGATTAAAACACAATATAGTATTTCTTTTTCACAAATCTTATATAAGCCACAAAATTGTTGCGCGACTTTCTAAGCAAGGTCAGGCAATAAAATCATACTCTAAAAACCACTCAACATACTACTTTTTGATATTATAAAGCCATAAAATGCAATTATCGTCTCCGCAAACAATATCTCAGAAAAACAAAATCCCTTCTGCAATCATTGGACTACTTCCTCCAATGTTTGCGCACCATTATACGCATAACGAGTTAGATGACTTGTTTATTGCATCATTTGCTCCTCCTGAAATTCCAGAAGGTACAAAAATCCAAAAAGTTAAAGCGTGGCTACGTGCAATCAATGTAAAATGCAATGAACCGCTTGAAGTCCTTGGTAACTTGCTTGGGGATTTTTTAGAAAAAGAATATTATGACCCAGACCCAAGCGGATTAAATCCATCATTATATGAAAAAATTTTACAGTTACAAAAAGATAAACGTACAGTTTTAGAAAAGTTAAAGGAATATGACTTGGAATATCAGCGTGGAGGATATATTATCAAGAATGAGGTGACCTTCACACAAGAATTGCAAAAAGCTGGTCTCCTCTCGATGGAAGAGCTAAAAAAACTTATTGCAGAGAAAGAACTTTCAGCAGTAGAAATCGAAATAAATAGAGCATTAGAAAATATAGAAAAAGATCCAAGGGAGGCAGTTCTATTTGCAGCAAATCTGTTGGAAGCCTCTTGCAAAGCTTATCTCGACCACCATTCTATCCTATACGAAGAAAATGCCCATAATAAGCTGTACGCTTTATGGAAAGAAGTTGCTAAGAAGGCTAAGATTCATACTGACGATATAAAGCAAAAAAACTTAAAAAATCAAGATCTAGATAAAAATGACTTAAGAATGATCGCAACCGGTCTATCCAGAATCGTTAGTGGTACTATGAATTTAAGAAACAAGAAAAGTGCAGCGCATGGCCGCTCAAAAAAGGATTTTGAACTAATCAATCTCAAGCCTCGCCATGCGCGTTTAACTTTTAATGCCGCCCATTCCCT
>NZ_JBHINI010000037.1:0-5566 GCF_042194935.1 Bartonella sp. CL71SXKL
ACATCAATATCCCCATAAATATAAAGGATAAGTTTGCTCAACCATATCCCCTTGCATTCATAGAGTGAACCTTCAAAAGACGCCTAATCTATGAGTTTTAGGGGTTTTGAGTATTTTGAGGGTTCCTTTTACCCCCCTTTATATATTTTTTTCAATCGAAAAATAAAAGTCATTATATTTCAATAGGTTAATATTTTAAACAAACAACCTATATTAAACACAACACGTAAATACAATCTATGATATATATTTAAAGGAGTTTTGAAGGTATTTTGAGGGTTTTAAACACCTTCAAAACCTATCTATAAACTTATCAAAATACTCATTCTGATATATTAAAGCCCATAGTACATTTATCTTGATTAACCCGTGAAATGAATAGCAAATTTCACTACTTTGCTGATCTTATTCCATGTCATGGGCTGTTGATAAGCAGCCTTAAAGACCCCTTTTGAAAAAAATATCGGCTTTTTTTAGCAGTTTTTTTCCCTTTTTTATCGTTATTTGCTTTAAATGCATTTAATTAAATTCATTTTGATTCTTTTGATGATTATTAATCATCTCATAAGGCAAGGGATTTTTATTACAATATGCTGCAATCTATTAAGTCTGATAAAGAACAATTCACTTTACGCTCCCTTTTACAATCCTATCGTGAACAGACAACTTCAAATACTCTACGAGGGAAAGTGTTTGAAGATTTTGTGACAAAATATCTTATGTATGACCCTCTCCACTATGGGCGATATGAAAAAGTTGAGAGCTATTATGAATGGGCTAAAGAGCGTGAAGGTTGGAATAAAAATGATATCGGCATTGATCTGGTTGCCAAGCTTCGCAATCAAGAGGGCTATGTGGCTATTCAATGTAAGTTTTATCAAGCAGACCATCAGATCAGTAAAAAGGATATTGATAGCTTTATCGCGGCATCTGGAAAAGACATCTTTAAATATCGACTTCTCGTTGACAGCACAGAAGTGGAATTAAGTGACAATGTGAATGCCATGATTAAAGGACAAGCGATACCCGTTTATCGTATTGACCTTCGTCATATGGAAAACAGTCGGATAGATTGGCAAATATTTGCAACGAAAAAAGAAGTTGTTCTGAAATCAACAAAAGAGCCTCGTCCCCATCAAGAAGAAGCCATCAAGAAAGTCTGTGAAGGTTTAAAAGAAGCAGACCGTGGCAAGCTGATTATGGCATGTGGTACGGGGAAGACTTTCACCAGTTTGAAGATAGCAGAAACCCTTGCTGGGAAAGGCAAGCGTGTTTTGTTTCTGGTACCTTCTCTGGCTTTAGTCTCGCAAACAATCCGTGAATGGACAGCCGATGCACAAATCCCGTTGCGTTCCTTTGCGGTGTGTTCGGATACAAAAGTAGGCAAGCGTCGTAAAAACCAAGATGATATTGTTGGCATGGAAACATCAGATCTTGTTCTCCCTGCTACCACGGATGCTCAAGCCCTTGCTAAAGAAGCTTGTGAATCCCTAGCAGATGCAATGACCGTGGTCTTTTCAACTTACCATTCTATCCAAGTGATTTCAGATGCGCAAAAAGAGCATGGTTTACCCGAATTTGATCTAATCATTTGCGATGAAGCACATAGAACAACTGGGGCTGTGTTAGGAACAGACAAGCGTGAATCTGAATTTATCAAGGTTCATGATAACAGAATCATTCGGGGTAAAAAACGTCTATATATGACAGCAACCCCCAAAATCTTTACAGATAAGATAAAAAGGAAAGCTGACCTATCTGATACTGTTCTTGCCTCTATGGATGACGAAAAAATTTATGGCAAAGAACTGCATCATTATACATTTGCGGAAGCTCTAGAACATAAACTGTTATCACCTTGTAAAGTTATCATATTAGTTGTCAATGAAAAAGAAGTAAGCCAATCCATTCAACATCTTATTACCGATAAGAATTATGAACTTATTCTTGACGATAGGACCAAGATTAATGGCTGTTATAGAGCCCTTACCAAAATGGATCTGAAACTTGATCTTGAAGATGACCCCAATCCCATGCGTAGAGCTTTAGCATTTTGCAAAGATATTGATACTTCTAAACGCATATGCAAGGAATTCAAAAAAGAAAAAGTTCAAGAATCTTTGCACGCCCTTCATAAAAACTATAAAGATACTCCCCCTCTTAACTGTACTCTTGCCCATATTGATGGAACCTTTAGTGCTAAAGAGCGTACAAAACAACTTGACTGGTTAAAGGAAGATGCGGGGGAAAATACGTGTCGTGTGCTAACCAATGTACGCTGTCTTTCTGAGGGTGTTGATGTTCCTGCTCTTGATGCTGTTCTATTCTTACACCCGCGAAAAAGTCAAATTGAGATTATTCAAGCAATAGGCCGTGTCATGCGTCGAGCAGAGGGTAAGAAAAGAGGCTATATCATTCTACCCGTTGGAGTACCGGCTGGCATTCCACCAGTACAAGCCTTGGAAAATAATCCAAAATATGATGTCATCTGGCAAGTCGTCAATGCTTTGCGTGCCCATGATGAGAGTTTTAATAAAATAATCCACCATATGTCCATAAAACAGGACGTAAGCTATGCCCTTGATATTATTGTTCCTTCTCAAAAGGCTACCTCAGAAGATACAACTGTGGTTATTGATGACTTACCTATACGCTCAAAATCAGAATATTCAGGACTGAACATTGGATCACCAACTTATGAATCCTTTCACGGATATAAACCAGAAGAAGAATTATCCCTTTTTTCTCAATATCCGGATGTCATTAGAGCAGCTATTGTTAAGAGAAATTACGACCCTAGCTATTGGAAAAGATGGGCAACCAATGTTGCTGATCTTGCTCAAAATCATATCACACGCTTAACCGAAGTTTTAACAAAATCAGAAACGGAAACGCGGCGGGTGTTTAATGGTTTTATGACCGAATTACGTAACAATTTAAACACGACCCTCTCCGAAGAAAATGCGATTGAAATGCTTGCACAACATCTTGTGACGCGTCCAGTCTTTGATGCTTTGTTTGAGGGGCATCAGTTTGTTCAAGAAAATCCCGTCTCTTGTGCTTTACAACGTGTACTTAATATCCTTGATAAAGTTACTCTTAAAGAAGAATCTCAAGATTTCAGAACTATCTCTAGGAATGTACAATTTTACACACGAGGAACTACAAGTCTTGAAGCACAACAAAACTTAATTGTAAAGCTTTATAATGAATTTTTCCGTCATGCTTTTCCGCGTACGGTAGAAAAATTAGGAATTGTTTATACGCCCATTGAGGTTGTGGATTTTATCATTCATTCTGTTGATGATGTTTTACGCAATGAATTTGGAAAAAGCCTTGGTTCACGGGGTGTCTCTATTCTTGACCCTTTCACGGGAACGGGTACCTTTATTACACGGCTTTTACAATCAGATCTCATCAAACCAGAGGATATGGAATATAAATACCGTTATGATATCCATGCCAATGAGATTGTCTTACTTGCCTATTACATAGCAGCGATTAACATTGAATCGACCTATCATAGTATCATGAAAGGAGAATATATCCCTTTCAAGCATATTGGTTTGACTGATACGTTTCGGATGCTTGAAGAAAAGAATCTGCTGCAAAAATTATTCAAAGAAAACAGTGAATATTTAGAGCATCAAAAGAAACTGGATATCGAAGTTATTTTTGGTAACCCTCCTTATTCGATAGGACAAAAAAGCGAAAACGACAATGCAAAGAACACTCCCTATCCCATATTAAATAAACGTATTGGTGACACTTATGCCGCTCATTCAAAAGCAAGTCTTATGCAGGCGCTTTATGATAGTTACATCCGCGCCATTCGCTGGGCAAGTGACCGTATAAAAGACCGTGGTGTGATTGGTTTTGTTACAAATGCAAGTTTTATAGATACAAAATCTATGGATGGCTTACGCAAATGCCTCGTTGAAGAATTTAGCAGCCTTTATATTTTTCATTTACGTGGTAATCAACGAACCTCTGGAGAACTTTCTCGCAAAGAAGGTGGAAAAATTTTTGGTGAAGGTTCTCGTGCCCCTATAGCGATTTCTATTTTGGTTAAAAATCCAAATGCACAACAACATGGGAAAATATATTTCCGTGATATTGGAGATTATCTCAATAGAGAAGAAAAGCTTAAGACAATTAAAAAATTTGGTAGCATTAATGGTATTACACGGAGTAAACAAGGTTGGCAAATAATTACACCGGATAGGCATAATGATTGGATAAATCAACGTGATGACAGTTTCAAGACATTTCTAGCTTTAGGTGTTAAGAAAGGTCATGATACAAAGCTTTTTGAAACTTATTCCTGTGGCGTTCTAACCAGTCGTGATGCGTGGGCATACAACTCAAGTCGTAATGCTTTATCAAAAAACATGTACAACATGATTAACTTCTATAATAGCGAAGTGGAGCGCTTTAACGAAGCTTATGGACATGTTGATCGCAAAATACGTGAAAAGGCTATAGACAATTTCGTTAACGCTGATGCTACAAAGATCAGTTGGAGTAGTACTCTTAAACGAGAATTTATAAGAGAAAAATTATTTGAGTTCGAGGAGACGTGCTTTATTCAAAGTATTTATCGCCCTTTTACAAAACAATGGCTCTATTATAATCGTGCTTTCAACGATAGAGTTTCCATAATGCCATGTATATTTCCTATAGGAAAATCAGTTGAAAATAAAATGATACAACTTACAGGCATAGGAGCAAAAAAAACCTTTTCTGTTCTTATGATTAAAGCTGTGTCTGATTATCAGGTGATAGAAAACGGTCAATGCTTTCCGCAATATCTTTATGAAGATATTGTATCCTTAAAAGAGAAAAGTGAAAAGCAATCCCATTTATTTACAAACTCTATAGAGGAAAACAAAACAGCTGGTTTACAACGCCGTGATGCCATTACGGATGAAGGATTAGCACATTTTAAAGCCGCTTATCCTAATGAAACTATCACTAAAGATGATCTATTTTATTATGTTTACGGGATTTTGCATTCAGAAGATTACCGCACCCGTTATGCTGATAACCTCTCTAAAGAATTGCCTCGTATCCCTTGTGTAAAGAGCACTGAAGATTTTTGGAAATTTGTAACTGCAGGGCGTGAACTGGGGCATTTGCATATGAACTATGAAACTGTAGAACCTTATCCTGTAACCTTTAAAAAAGGTGATCCAAAACTCACTGATATCCCTAATCCTGAAAAATTCTATTATGTTACAGAAATGAATTTTTTTGGGAATAGTAAAGTAAAAGATAAATCGACAGTTTTTTACAACAGCAATGTCACAATGACAGATATCCCTCTTGAAGCTTATGAATATATCGTCAATGGTAAACCCGCTCTTGAATGGGTTATGGAACGGCAATGTGTAAAGACTGATAAAAAGAGCGGCATTGTTAATGATGCCAATCGCTATGCTGTTGAAACCATTGGCAACCCTGCCTACCCTCTAGAGTTGTTTCAAAGAGTTATTACCGTAAGTTTAGAAACAATGAAAATCGTAAAAAAACTACCAAAATTAGAAATGAGAGAAACTGAATAGAT
>NZ_JBHINI010000038.1:0-5423 GCF_042194935.1 Bartonella sp. CL71SXKL
AAACTTGATCTCCCAAAAGCAAAGCAACTTTTAACAGAGGCAGGTTATCCGGATGGTTTTGAGGCCAGTATTTTTGCCGGTGCCTCTCCTTATCCTTTTGCTTTGCCTATTGCTCAGTCCCTCCAAGACAATGCAAAAAAGGTGGGGGTGCGTTTTAAAATTGAACGTTTCGTAGGCACGCAGTTATTTTCAAAACTATCTGCACGTACTTTTGATACGATTTTTTTCGGATGGAATAATGATTCTGCGGATCCCCATACAATGGCTTCACGCCTTATTTACAATCCTGATAATCGGTTTGAGGCTAAAAATACAGGCTATGCGAGTTGGTGCCATGGGTATTTGGATGAAACTATGAATCAAAAGGTTCAAGATGCGTTGTTTCAAAAAGATCCAAAAAAACGGGCGCAAATGTATGCTGATTTGCAACGTGAATTTATGCAGAAAGGACCTTATGCTTTTATCTATCAGACGTATCACACGATAGCGATGACACCTGATGTTAAAAAATGGGTTTGGAATAGTGCACCACGTATTTTTTATAGTGCAATTGAAAAATAAGAAGGATCAGGTTTATAAAATATAAAAAACATGATCATGATATATTTGATGTATTGCAAAGCTCTTTAACACTTTGCAATACGTTGAATTTTATCGGGAATGGATTTCTATGTTGTGTAGAGAATTTTATTTCAGGAATTCTTATAAAAGATGTGTTTGTGTGAATGTTAAGATTGAATATTTAAACTTCTATTGATACAATTTTCGAATGAAATAATAACTCTAGATATCCCCATAAAACGGCTTCGAGTTTTTTTACAACCCTGATAATCGATTTGAAATTAAAAATATAAACTACTCTAGCCGGTGTTATGGGTATTTTGATGAAGCTATAAATCAAAAGTTTAAAGATGTGTTGTTTCAAAAAGATTCACAGAAACGGGCGTAAAGAATTGAAAAATGGTAAGTTTGTTTAGTGAAAAAACAGGTGTAACAAATGTGGCAGAATTCACTGTTTCCGAAATAGCAGGGGCCCTAAAGCGTGTTGTTGAAGAAAAGTTTGGTTATGTACGGGTACGTGGGGAGATATCAGGTTACCGTGGTACCCATGCATCGGGACATGCTTATTTTGCTTTAAAAGATGATAAGGCACGGTTGGAAGCTGTTATTTGGCGTGGAATGATGGAAAAGCTCAAATTTCCTCCTGAAGAAGGGATGGAAGTGATTGCTGTTGGTAAACTTACGACGTATCCAGGATCATCGAAATATCAAATTGTCATTGAGGCTCTTGAACCAACAGGGATTGGTGCTTTGATGACACTCCTTGAAAATCGTAAGAAAAAGTTTTTAGAAGAAGGCTTGTTTGATGAAGCTAAGAAAAAAACTTTGCCTTATATGCCTCGAACTATAGGCGTTGTAACATCACCAACAGGTGCTGTTATTCGTGATATTATTCACCGTATATCCGATCGTTTTCCGTTGCATATTTTGGTTTGGCCTGTACGTGTTCAGGGGGAAACAAGTGGGAAAGAAGTGGCTGTTGCTGTTGAAGGTTTTAATGCGTTGCCTTTAGGAGGAGTTGTTCCTAAGCCTGATCTTATTATTGTTGCACGGGGAGGGGGAAGTTTAGAAGATTTGTGGGGGTTTAATGACGAAGCTGTTGTTCGTGCTGTTTATGAATCTTCTCTTCCTGTTATTTCTGCTGTTGGGCATGAAACGGACTGGACCTTGATTGATTATGTGGCTGATTGGCGTGCTCCAACTCCCACCGCCGCAGCAGAACGGGCTGTTCCTGTTAAGCTTGATCTTGAGGTGCTGGTGGCATCGCTTGCTGCACGTTTGCGCAAGGGACTAGCGCGTTATTTGGATTTTTATCGACAAAAATTGCGAGCTACTCTACGAGCTCTTCCGACTGCCGATCAACTTTTTGCTCTACCACGGCGTGGTTTGGATGAAACTTCAAGTCGATTGCAGCGTGCTCTTTGTGTGAGCTACGATAAAAAACGTTTTTCTTTTCATGCACTTGGTGTGCGTCTTTCACCGCGTTTGTTAAATAGTGAAAAAGCACAACGCAATACAAAGGAATATACGGCACGTCTTCAGCGTGCTTTTGTGCGTAGTGTGGAAAAACAACGTGCTGGGTTAGAGGTAGTATCTAGGCTTTTAAAAAGCACTTCATATCAGAATATTTTGGAGCGCGGTTTTGTTTTGGCTTTGGGGAAAGAGAATAAGCCCATTAAACGCTTGGCTCAGTTTCCTGAAATGGGGCACATAAATTTACGTTTTTTTGATGGAGATATCAGTGTTGCAACACAAGAGCCTATTTCCGCTAAACGTTCAAAACACAAGCAAATAAAGTCGCCTAGCGATGATCAAGGAATGCTCTTTTAATACGGGGGTTAATGCCATGCTTGCGGAAGGTCTTCTTAAGGGAGTGGATGGAAAAGTTCGTTGCGCATGGGCTGGAACGGATCCACTTTATTGTGCTTATCATGATACCGAATGGGGAAAGCCTATTTTTGAGGATATTCGTTTGTTTGAGAAAATTTGTCTTGAAGGTTTCCAAGCGGGACTTTCTTGGTTTACAATTTTAAAAAAACGCTTTTTTTTTCGCATTGCATTTGATCACTTTGACTTTGAAAAGATTGTTCATTATGATGAGCTAAAGGTGCAAATGTTAATGCAGAATAAAGACATTGTTCGCCATCAAGGAAAAATTCAATCAGTGCTTAATAACGCATTGAGAGCACAAGAAATTATAACAGAGTGGGGAAGTTTGTCCCACTATTTTTGGTCTTTTCAGCCACCACCATCAGAGCGTTATGAAAAAATAGATTTTCAAACACTGTTGGCTAATCCTATGACACCTGCTTCTCTTCGTCTTTCTCAAGACTTGAAGAAACGTGGCTGGACATTCGTTGGTCCCACAATTTGTTATGCTTTTATGCAGTCCGTAGGGATTGTTAATGATCATCTTGAAGGATGTTTTTGTCGATAAATTGGCAAACTGTCTTTTGTAGGAGTAATGATCAATAGAATAATAATTGAATTATTTAATAAATGTATAGATTATACAATTTCACTGTATAAGATAATTGAAATATACAAACTATACAATATTAATGATTTTCTACTGTTGTTGGCACTAAAAACGATAAAGGTATAATTTTGAGGATGAAAAAACAGACGCCAAAAGGAGTGATACCTTAACTGTTATGTATCTGAAGTGAGATAATGGTAATATCTTGTATGTTTTAAAGAAACATTTAGTACACCAAAACCCATTTCGCGGTGGCGCCTGTGAATGGTACAACGGTAAATCCATTGAGCACCTCCATCTTTACGCTTATGAAGGAGCAAATCGGCACCATCACACACTTTACTAGCTCTCAATGTTGTGCAACAGTCTTTGGCATTTGTAATGGTTGAGAAGAGTTTTTTTTATTTCTGTTAATGACATGACCGTTATAATTAATGAATATTTTATTCATGCTTATTGACGAATGCAAAGTGGTTTTTAGATGGGGTGCTGTTGTTGCATTGTTTTTCTTTGCTTGTATGACTGTCGGTTTATTTATATGTAGGTCGAGTGCTCAATGCTTACCTAGGTAATAAAAATAAAATACAGCGATGAAAAATTGAAGTTAAATGATTCAAGCTGCTTGTGTTGGGTTTTATTATCTGATAGCTTTCCTCTATTAGTAGAGTGATCTTGCCGCGTGTGCGCTCCAATTTTTTGGAAGATGATTAAGCTCATGCAGGCTTGTATCCACTACATTACTTCGTTGAATCTCTGTATGTTTCCGCTGGAAACGAGAGTTCTGTTGCTGTATGTTGTTTTATGCTCTATTTTTATAGTGGCAAAGCAATGATGCACACTAAAGTTTAGAAGGGTTTATATTCGTTATGTCTTTAGGGGGGAAGCGTCTAATGAATTTTGTTTTTATCAATGGGGGAATGCATTTTAGTGTGTATTCTTTTATTGTAAGCTTTATTTCTCAAAAGATAAAGCGTGGAAGGAATGATTCTTCTCATTTTTCCTTTATCTTTGTTAACGCGTTTGGTTTTGTTGGTAAAAACGTAAAACTTTTGACACTTATTTTTCAAAAGATTAAGCAGCTTTTTGTGGGGGATAGCGTTTTAGAAAAGATATTTTCTTATGTCTTTCTGCTGTTCCAGTGCCGTTTTTGTCATGTAGTAAAGATGCGCCGCATCTTGAAACTGAGTGTTTGAGGGGGATGACTATTTTTAAAGTTTGCATATTTTATTTTAAATATCGCCTAAAGGAATAGAATAATGAATTCATAAATTTTGCGTAATGATTTTTTTAAAACTCACTATTTTTTGGGGCGACAAGGCTTATTGATGATTAATAGGGAACTGATATAGTGCATTATCATATGCAAAGAAAGGTTATGAGAAGAATGTAATACTGGTTAGCAAAACATATATTGCATGTTCGCTATGGTTTATTGAGACGTAAGTCAATGAATTTATCAAGTAGATGACTCTGTGTAGGTGATTAAAAATATAAGCGATTAGAACGTATTTATTCAATGTTATAATTATAAATTTGCTATATTATTTCAGCGTCATTAATTGATAAAAAATAAATAAAGGGAAAAGTTTATGAACTTGAAGAAAACAATATTGAAAAGTAGCAGCTCTCTTGTTGCTGCTCTTATGGCTTTGGGGGTAGTTGTACAACAGGTTTCAGCAAAAACACCGGCTAATACCCTTGTGATGGCTTGGAATCTTGATGCAATCAGTACGTTTGATCCCGCCCAAAGCAATGATGTTTATGCAAGTGAAATTATTTACAATATTTGTGATAACTTGGTGAGTACTGCGACAGATGATCCTGCTAAAATAGTTCCTGCTTTAGCAACGCATTGGGATGTTTCAGGTGATGATCACAGTACGGTGATTACTTTTCATTTGCGTGATGGTTTGAAGTTTAATGATGGCAGATCAGCCAATGCCAATGATCTTGTTTGGGGTATGAAGCGGATTGTCAAATTGAAGATGGGTAATGCGGCAATTTTTAATGAATATGGAATTACAGAACAAAATGTTGATGATGCTTTGCAAGCTCCTGATAAGAAAACAGTTGTGATGAAATTTGATAAGCCTTATCCAGCAGAGCTTATTCTTAATAATATTGTTGCGAGTCGTGCAACAGCTTTGCTTGATCGTAAGACGATTATGAAACACGAAAAAGATGGCGATTTTGGAAATCAGTATTTGAAGAGTCATGCTGCTTGTGTTGGTCCTTATCAGTTAAAAAGTTGGCGCCCTAGAGAAGCTCTTTTGTTGCGTGCAAGCTCTCACTATTGGGGACAAGCACCTAAACTGAAGCAGATTTTAATTCGCCATGTTGCAGAGCCCGGAACACAACGCTTGTTGTTGCAAAAACATGATAT
>NZ_JBHINI010000039.1:0-5346 GCF_042194935.1 Bartonella sp. CL71SXKL
GTTGCTTATGAGGGCATTCATCATAATGATCTTGAAGCTTATAATGATGAGAAGGGCATTGATGTTGAAAACGGTCGTCGGATGGTCACGCTTGTTGAATGCCGTTGGTTTGAAAGCGAGCGATATTACAAAGCGCCCGATTTAAGCACTGGAGAACTTCGTGATTATAGCGAGGAAGAATTTAAGCAGCTACAGTGCATGATGTCTAATATTCAAGGGGCGGCTTTTAATAAAAAGGTTGTTAAGCGCGCTTTTTTAGGCAGGAAGGTTTTGCTATGCCCCGATCAACCCATGGTTCCAGCGGGTCAATTGGGTTGGGAGTGTATAACGGGGTATTTTGACAAGATAGAACGGCAATTTTATGGGGTTGTGCGTCCTACAAAAGACCCACAACGGTGGGCGAATAAGTACTTTAGTCAAGTTATGTATATCCTTAATAGCCAATCCAAAGGCGGGATAATGGCAGAGAGTGGTGCATTTAAGGATGAGAGAGAAGCAGCAAAAAGTTTAAGCCGATCAGACAGTATTACATGGGTTAAACCTAACGCATTGGCAGGTGGTAAAATACAACCAAAGCCTGTAGCACAGTTTCCACAAGGCTTTTTCCAACTGTTTAATGAAGCTAAGGAAGCAATTAATCAGGTGACGGGTTTATCGCCCGAATTCATTGGCACAAGAGAAGTGACACAAGCGGGTATTTTGGAGGCACAACGACGCCAATCCAGTTTAAATCTGCTTGCTTGTCTGTTTGATGGTTTACGTTTGTACCGCAAGCGGCAAGGTAAGATTATTTTGCACCTTATCCAGAATTACTTGTCTGATGGTCGTTTGGTACGGATATCTGGTGAGGAGAATGCGCAATATATTCCATTGACGCGTGAAGAAGTAACGAGTGTCGAGTATGACATTGTTGTTGATGATGCGCCAACCAGCCCGAATGAGAAAGAGCGCACCTTCGGTATTATCACACAGCTGCTCCCATTGCTTCAAAATGCGATTACGCCGGATATTATGCTTGATCTACTTCGTTATTCTCCATTGCCGGCGTCATTACTCAATCGTGTCAGTGAGAAGTTCCAACAGCAACAAATGGCACAACAACAGCAGATGGACCCCGAGCAGGAAATGAAGTTGCAGGAAAAGCAACAAGACTTAGAGACGAAAGCACAGATGCATCAGATGGATTTGCAACAAAAGCAGATTGATCTTTTTGTGCATCAAGAGAGAGCAAAAACAGACGCAGAACTGATGAAGCAACGCTATGAGATTGAACGGCAGAAGCTTCTCAATGATCAGGCACATAATCAGATTATGCGAGAGCGAATAGCATTACACAGAGGTATGCATAGTTGAGAAAGGTGAAAGAATGAATGCAGAAATGAATGAAGCTATGAATGAAGATTACAGAGTTGGAGCACCGGTCTTTGATGATGAGAGCTCTTTTGATGCCGGCACTTATGATGGTGAAACGATTGATAATGATGATGTCACCTCTCCAGAGCCGGTTGTGCAGTCCGTTGAAAAGCCTTCAGAGATTGTTCCTAGCATAGAACAGCAGCGTATGGAGCAACAAGCTAAACAAGCTCGTGAAGCGCTTGTCAAGCTTTATGAACCCCAATCCCAGACGCCAATGGTTGAAGGTGAAAATGCACCCCCAGACCCTACACAAGACATTATTGGCTATATGAGTTGGATGGGAAAAAAGATTCGAGAGCAGGATGCGTATATTAGGGAACAGAAAGAAGCGCTAAGACAAGCTGAGGAACAGCAGCAGCATGATATACGTCTTGGTCAGTTTTTCAACAATTCTGTTAAGTCGTTTCAAAATAAATCCAGTGATTTTGGTGATGCGGCAAATTTTCTTTATGAGAAGCGTGCGAAGGAATTGAGTTCTTGGTCGTCACTTTATCCTGAGTATGCAGATCCAAACACAATTTCTGAGATCATAAGGAATGAATTGCGTACGATTGTAGCGACTTGTGCACAAAGAGATCTCAATCCGGCAGAAGAGATTTATAGAATAGCGCAAAATCTTGGCTATCAGAACCAAGGGGTTCAAGCGAATAATCAAGTTGCTGCGCTTCAAAGCCGGCAGAATTCTGCGAGAACCTTAACAGCATCTGGAGGAGGGGGCAGTGTTGGACCAATCACTTTAGCAAGCATTGATAGGATGTCAGAAGAAGAATTTGACGCTTGGATATCAAATCCGAAAAATAAAGCAATTTTTCGGCAATTGCATGGTGCTGGTAACGGGTATTAAGAGTGCATTTTTATAGAAATTAGCCTGTTTTATGCAGGGTTATGGTCCGGCTTTTAAGCCGGTTTTTTTTACAGCAAAGAAAGGTAAAATCAATGGCATTAACAACAGTTAGAGCAGATGATCCTCATGCGATAAGCACGTGGTCAAAATTATTAAATACAGAAGTTTCAAAGGCGATACCTATTGCCCCTCTTATAGGCAGGGGTTCAAACAGCATTATTCAACTTAAAACTGAAACACAGAAGGGCAGAGGGGATTGTGTTACATTTAGCTTACGTACACAGCTTTTGGGACGGGGTGTTACCTCAGGACAGACGCTTGAGGGGAATGAAGAGGCATTACAATTCCTTCATGACAGACTATATATTGACGAGCTTTCGCATGCAGTTCGTGTAGAAAATGAAGGTAGTATAGCGCAACAACGTACAACGTTTGATTTGCGTGACGAAGCAAAAGATGGCTTAGTTGATTGGTATGCAGATCGCTTAAGCTTGATGTTTTTCATTCAAGCTTGCGGATATACAGCAAGGACAATCTCTTTTGAAGATCGGATGATAGATATCGAGAATGTGCATTATGGATTTAATGAACCTCTTGCACCAAGTAGTAAGCGAATTATCCGTCCAGATGGTAAAACCAAGGATGAAGAGCTAAGTGAAGCGCCAAAACACAGCTTTAGTTTGAAGCTTATTGACGAAGCTGTAAAAATGGCGAAACTTGCTAATCCCAAAATTCGACCAGTACGTGTGAATGGGGAGAGTGTTTATGTTCTCTATTTGCATCCAACACAAGTGATGCAATTGCGTACCAATACAGAGACTGGTCAGTGGCTTGATATTCAGAAAGCTGCTTACACAGGCTCTCGTGCGAAAAACCCAATCTTTGATGGTTCTTTAGGCATGTATAATGGTGTGATTTTACGTGAATCTGAACATGTCACCCATGGGGTAAAATCTACCGATCATACAGCGAAAAAAAGTGTGCGTCGTGCTGTTTTTCTTGGAGCACAAAGTATCGTTATGGCTTTTGGAAATAATCGCAATGTCAATCGCTATAAATTGGTGGAAGAGCATTTCGACTATCAACGTTACTATGGTTTGTCTGCGAAAACACTGATTGGCATGAAGAAAACCCGTTTCAAATTTCCAAATAGCTCTCAAGCAGCGCAAGATTTTGGAACGATTGTTATCCCCACCTACAGTGGTGAACCTGATAATTAATCATAGGGAGGAAACAAGACATGGCAGATCAATTACCACCTCCATTACAGGGAAGAAATCTTCACACCCAACAGGTGAGTTTCTTACGTTTGAATATCTCGCATAAAGATAAGCATCTTACGGAAAAAATCGGAATTTTGCCTCGTGGCGCTTTGATCACTTCGATGAAGGCTTTTGTCAAGACCGCGTTTTCTGAAGCAAAATTAAAGATAGGCAGCACCTATGGCGGCAATGAGTTCAGTGAAAAAGACATCAAAGCCCAAGGCACGCAAGATTTTACGCCAACAGATCAAAAGTCTTTTGTTGCAGATGATAAGGAGATGACCCTTTATGCAACACGGGATAAAACAACTGCGGCTGGTGAATGTATTGTGGTTGTGCAATTCGTAACAAATCATTGAGGGGATAAGACATGGCAGATTATTTACCACAGCCCTTGCAAGGGAGAAATCTTCATACCCAGCAGGTAAGCTTTTTGCGGCTTAATTTTAGCTATGAAGATAAAGAAAACGCTATGAGAATAGGCACGCTACCTCGTGGTGCTTTGATCACTTCGATTAAAGTGTATGTCAAGACAGCATTTTCGGACACGAAGGTAAAAATAGGCAGCACTGCTGGCGGCAATGAGTTTGGTGAAGCAGAAATCAAACAACAGGCAGTAAAAGAGGTTAAGCCTACCAATCAGAAGGAGTTTATCCCTTATGATGAAGAACTTACTCTCTATGCCAAAGCGGACAAAACAGTACAAGCTGGGCAAGCAAGTATAGTCGTTGAATTCGTGACTAATCACTGAGAGGTATTTTGATGACACGTCATTATATTCGGGTTAAAACCGGAGGACCGATACCTGTAAAGCGAGATGTTTATCGTCATAAGAGAACACTTTCGCACTTAGTGTCGGTTATTCAAGATGAGATTGATGACATAGCCGATGAGTATGTTCAACAAATCCAAGAAAGCATTTTTGCAGCTATTCGTTTTTGTGAACGAGAGACCTTTTACTTTAACGAAAGCCGTGATGTGGTGTTTGAGACACGGGCGGGACAAGGTGTTTATGATGCAAGCACTACCCGCCCTATTGAAACAGCTGTTAAAATCAAAAACGTTTATTTAAGTTCTGATCAACATCATAAGTTTGCCTTGGAATGTAATGACCATGTTTCTTTAGAGCCTTTGTTATCATCAGAGCAGCAAGGAACGCCGGTTTGTTACAGTTATTTTGATAGGAAATTACATCTTTATCCCACGCCGGATAGAGCCTATCAGATTCAACTAATTCTCTCTCCATTGCGTTTATCAGAGATAGATAGTGTCGATGAGGAGCACCCATGGTTTGTGCACGCGTTTGATTTGATTAAGGCGCGTGCAAAATACGAACTTTACAAGAATATCTTGAAAGACCCCGATTGTGCAACGGCAGCTTACAATGACTTTAACGAACAGTTGCATGAATTGCGTGCAGAGACGTCTCAACGTCATAACGTGACCAGAATAATACCAACGGATTTTTAAGATGGTTTATTTTCCAGTAGCCGATTACAGACCAGATGTTTCGGTCGTCAACGGTAGCTTTACGGATAGCCTTGTGAATGTTTTACCGGCTGATGGCTGTTACATTCCGATGCCTAGTGCAATGGTTGTGTCTCATGCTTTGGAAGAAAAGCCTTTGGGGTGCATAGCGTTTAGAAGTGGCAATGGTGTTAAGATAATCGTAGGAGGCAAGCAAAAGCTTTACAGTTATGATAGTCAAACCAAGGGTTGGAAGGACATAAGCCAAAGTGGTGTGACTTATCAAGCAAATGAAGAGAATAAATGGTCGTTTGCTCTTTTTAAAAACATGGTTATTGCGGTGAATAAAAATGATAA
>NZ_JBHINI010000004.1:0-70559 GCF_042194935.1 Bartonella sp. CL71SXKL
TTAATGAACAAGTCAAAAGCAAGGCTCAACAAAAGCCTCTCTTCACTTTTTCCCCTCGCTCATTTTTCTCTCGCTCACTTTCCCCTCGCTCACTTTCCCTCGCTCACATCGTATAATATGACGGGAGCTCCTTTCTGCTCAACCTCTTCTTCTAATTGCCGTATCATCTTGTTCAACTGACGGGTCACGATAAAACGCATAATAAAAACAATCGGTAAGAATAAAAAAACACAGGCAAGCATCCATGCTAGTGGCTCGAATACGACAAGAGAAACAAAGTCCTGCCCTCTCCATATTTTAACGACAACAGTTATAACTATTGGAGCAGTCACTATAACCGTAGAAAGATAGCATATTTTTTTATAGTCTTGCCAAACAAGAGAAAGCTGTTTTTTATCAAACATTCTGCTGCTTTTTTATTTTTGGGAGATCTGTTTTAAGGCGATATCGCGTTCATTCAGCACGCATTTCAGTTCCTTTTTCACGCGACAATAAAGCCTCGCACGCTTGATAAACAAGTAACAAATTGTCCAAACTGGCACCCACAATAAAATATTTACGATCATATATAACAGGAAAGAAATGGCTATTAATGTTATAAGACTACCCGTCATTTTATCCTCCACGCCCATTCTGCATACGAATTGCCTGATCGCGTTGTTTTATTGCTTCTTCCAATTGTGGAAGTATTTTGTTCAATTTTCTTGTTAACTTTATGCACATCACCCAAATGATCGGAAAAAAGAGAAGAAATCCAATCCATAGAGAAGCGTTCAACAGTGACATGATCCCGCCGACCATATCACTCTTCCACCATACCAAATTTGCGATAGAGCAAGCAGCCCGCAAAACAGAAAAGAGGACAAAGATAAAAAAGATTATTTTACATTCTTTTGAAGAAAGAGGCAGAGATTCTTTGAAGTTAAGAAAGCGCATTTTCGCATCAAGGGTCTTATGCAAAAGATTGTGTCTTTTCATTTCTCCCTGATCATTGCGCAATTGTTGTATGGCTTGTTTTTGTTGCATCGTACTCTTTTTCAAGTCTTGAGCGATTTTAAAAGATAACCTCATATGCTTGATCAACAGGTAAGGAAGCCTGACCATAACTATAGCCATTAAAATGGCAATGATGGTGATCCCTAAAACAGCCAAACATTTTATAACAATAGTCATTTTTCCCCCCTATCGCATTGATATGAAATCATCATTTTTATCCTCTGCTCAAACAAATGTTTCTAACCTCTTCATTGTTTTTTCCACGCCATACTGAAGGAAACTATGGAGAATTAAAATGACAGGTAAAAAAACAATAATCCATAGCCAGAACCACAACAGCAGCTGCATGACAAACATGCCAACCGTAAACAATAGAACCATATAACCGTGTAAAACAATCGCAGATTTTATAAGAAAAGAAAAAAAAGCTATCAAACCTGTAAGAGACACAATCACAATGAAGGCTAGAAAAAAGATGATAAAATAATCTTTTCTTGAAAGTTCCAAAGATTCTTTAAAAGAAAGGGGGCTTAATTCTATTGCACAAACTGTATTCTGTCCTTTCCCTCCTGCCTGATTATGCCCCAAGTTCTGCGCTGCACCCTTTTTTAATTTGCGCCGCATCCAAAACAACAATATTGTCCGTTTTATCAACGAATAATAAAGTGCAAAGATTGTCATGACGGTAGAAAACAGTATCATGATCTCCCCGAGAAACATGAAAGCACCCAACCCTCCTGTGATCAACATTCCAAAACTCCTTACAAAAGAATTAGCCTCTCGTTTCCCTATTGTGTTCTGTTGAGAGATTGGTTGTCTAACTGTTGCTGCTCTGGCAATGTATCCCACAGCTTCATCATTTCCTTGACATCCCGTTTAGAGATGGCGTTAAAGACAAAAAAGAATGGAAAGAACAGCACAAGACAAAACCAAATCATTTGCGGTAAGAAACATAAACAAGCCCAAACACCATTCCATCCTACGTTACGCAAAAACAAGACAGCAGGATTATTTTCAAAAGGCTGTTTCAAAATCTCCTTAGTCATTTTTCGAAGATCTCCTTGTTCCATTTTCTCCAGTGCTTGAAGCTGTTCTTTAGATATAATGTGAAAAAACTCCAAAGGGCTCATATAGACAGTCGCGGCAAAAAGCACCAACAAGGGGATAGCCCAACACAAAATGATGACGTAATCTCTTCTTGAGAGAGCCGTCCATTTTTTAAAAACTGCAGACTGATTCACCCCTGGCTGTGATGCAAAAGCCGTATTTCCCTCATGGATAGATTGGTGTTGTGATTTATCTTCGATCATATGGATATTTTCTCACTTCTAAAATGCCCACTCACTCTTTGAAAACATGCAACCAGAAAAACCGATTTATCGAGCACTCTTTTCACCATGAAACCCGTGCTATAGGACTTTTTAAGTCTATTTTTTTAAATTCCCTATACGCGACAACATACAATCTCTCAGGCTTACAAGCACAAACGCTATTGTGTCTCCTTATCTATGACCCACACCTTAAAAGACAATGTTTCACAAAACTCAACAAGCAAAAATATTCAATCTAAAAAATATATGATGTGTAAAATTTTACTAATAACATACTGATTTATAACAATTTATTATTTAGCACATTAAATGAGAACCCTAAATAGCATAGGATTATCTTATTCGAAACCTGTTCCATATTGGGCCAATCCAAACCATGTCTCTTGCGCGTTACAAGCAGAAAGAGCCATATAGAGTAAAATATTAAGAAAGGATGATAAATGCCTCTAAGGAAGCGTCTCAAATGCCAAGGGCTGTCGCAAAAATGAGAGCTGGCAAAATGTGTGATGCTATGGACTTTCTTCTTCACAAGCGTAAAAATGGAAGTGTGCAATAGATTTTATAGTATTCAAACTTTATATGGATTTCATTGGGGGACTTTATCGTTATACCCTTCATGAGCACCCTTGCGAAATGGTCAAAAGAGAGCCCTAAGACATGGCTCTTTAAAAAGCAACACAACACAAAGTCGAACAAGCAACCGATTATCCAGTATGAAAAGCGCGCGACAAACAACCTTAATCCTCATTTGAAAGCTTCTTAATTAAAAAGGCTTCATTAAAGATGAAATATCTCACAGCCCCCACATTTATAAAGCCCCTACATTCATCAAGGCATCTCCCATAAAAGCATCTTTTTATAAAGGCATTTTCTTCTTATAAAAACAGCTTCTTTCGATAATGCATCCTTTCCTTTAAACGACATCCCCTCGTCTTATGATGAGATCCATTAAAACGGAAAATTTTATACTCTATAAAGGATACTTATAAAGGAAATACCAAACCAAATAGCGAGATCATTCACAGTTTATTTTAAGCCGATAAACGATATTTTATTTGAAAACATAGAGCATCTTATGCTATTATAATAGGATACGGAGGTTTGCTTTTTGCCGCTCTCTGCCACTCAAAAGAAGACAACATATCTCCTATAAAGGATAAAAGTATGCTTAACAGCGTGATGTATATCAAATATCTTGGGAAAGCGCCCACCAACAAAAAAATAAGAGAACCCAAATAACAAGCTCCCAACTTAAGAAAACAATGACCTTTCAAAAGTGGAATTGAAAAGTTTTCACAAAGCGCTCGTGAAAAAAGAGACAAATAATCCCATTAGAAAGACGATGACATGCCCTTAAAATCCATTCTTATTTTTTCATTCACATTTGACAAAAATTTTCCTTCAATCTCTCAAGAACAGTTAAGAAATATTTAAAAAGCAAATAATTCGCTATCCATGAAAAAATAAGCATGACAGGGGCGGAAGATAAGACTGATAGGGATAAGATAAAAAAGGTAAGAAACACTTTAAAGATGATTTTTTCGCCCCACACCGTTGCTTTTCTTTGCATTTAAAACGCCTTTAGTATCGTTTGTTTTTTGATCTGCAACGGCTGATATTTCCCAGTATTTGCTCACTCCCCCCCCAGTATTTTCTCCCTTTTAAGTATTTTCCCCCTCTTAAGTATTTGCTCCCCCAATATTTGCGCCAAGTGCTTTTTACATCACTGTCCCCCATCAACAGACAGTTTCTTTTTCATTCAAATGGTTAAGTTCATGAAAATACGTAAAAAACGCGGTAGACCGAAAATAACAGGAAAGCGAGAGCCCAAAGGACGTATTTCACGTGCCCAAAGCTCCAGCGAATCTGCGCTTCAATCTGCGATTGAAATGCGTGCAAAACACTTTGGTTTAAGCCTCGAAGAAGCGAAAAATCCGCTTGTTGGGACCTATATTGGGCGTCTTTGTTTGCTTGGCTATAAAGAGGCTTCATCAGGCATCAGTAAAGAGCAATATGACACGGCACAACAATACTTGCAAATTAGAAACGACTATTTATGTGCAAAAGGTTTACCAAACGGTTATTACGATGGTTTTACACACAGCGCATCAGATGAGAAAGCAAAAAAGCAATGGGTCCAAAGAGCAACGGAACACTATGAAAATATGCAAGAAGCAATTAAAGAAGCACAATATCTACATCGTCAACACAACTTTCATGCGGCATTACACTATCTTGTTATAGAAGATCAACCGCTGCCTAATCTTGTTGGTTCGTTGCGTATTATTCTTGATGCCCTTTATAAACATTTTGACAGTTCTACCCCAAAGAGCCTTAGCTAAAAACACTCATCGTTTCCTCCCCCTCACAGGATAAAGATTCTCCCCCTCCTTTTATAACATGCCTCTTTATAACCAGCTCCTTTATAAAGTTCCATTTTGGCAGGGTGCACTTGAGATCCACTGAGCTTGCCCTTTCATAGAATTAACAAGCTTAAAGCGCACAACAAACAAGCTTTAAAATATCCACCACGCCCTTAAAAAAATACTTCAACCTGTCAAAGAAACTTAACCTTATATCTACCCATGCCTCACTTAACCATGCCTCAAAGGACAATAATTCACGGCATATTCACGGCATGGGCAGGATAAATATTTGCCCCTCTTTAAAACAGCAACATTCTCCCCTCTACCCCCATTGTAACAAACCACCCTCATCATACACTTCGCCCAATATCGCGACATCCTTAGCTTTTAAGACAATTCATTATCGTCATTTTACGTCTTTTCTTGTACAATTCTATATGGCTTTCCTGATCTTATGACGGACAAACGCTATGGCTTTTATTTCAGCATAATCTGGGTTTCTCATTCAAAATAAATAATGATAAAATATCCACTATAAATCAATAGCTTATCATTAAAACAACCCGTTGATCTTTGACAAAATTAAAAGCATCAACCCTTAAAGGAAAGAAAAAGCCCCTACCAACAATCTTCTCCCTCATCAACAACTGCACCGATAACCCTCCACCCATCACACCACCGCTAATACGACAGCCAGCACAACCCCAATCGCCCCCACAAATCGCCAACACCTAAAGCTTTGCCCCGCAACACCTTCCAATCACCGCCTTCCCAATTTCATCAATAAAATACCACGGATTTCAAAACCACAATT
The DNA here is from genome assembly GCF_042194935.1 of Bartonella sp. CL71SXKL. NCBI lineage: Bacteria > Pseudomonadati > Pseudomonadota > Alphaproteobacteria > Hyphomicrobiales > Bartonellaceae > Bartonella > Bartonella sp. CL71SXKL. Next base: position 5,508 of record NZ_JBHINI010000004.1, read on the forward strand.
CTCCCTTCATCTTGTCCACGCCTTTCTCAAAGGAGAAAATGTTTTTTGCCACATCAAAAACTTTTCCATTAAAACAAGATATTTTGCTGCATAGCTAATGAATGAGCTTTTTTCTGTAGATTTTTTTCCACGATAAAAAAGGAAAAATAATCGTTTTGCGGTTGACAGAATATGAAAAATCGTATTTAATGACAGGTGCGGTAAGGGGTTTTCTGCGTCCAGATTTCATCATAAAATTTTCGCATTATTATAGACTATTATAAACAGTGTGTCTCGCGACAATGTTTAAAACTTTACGGTTTGAAGGTATCTTTCGTCTTTTTCTGACTGTTTTCTTTTGCATCACCCAATTTGCATCACCAACAGCCCCATAATTTTGAGATTTTCAAAACAAGTCGTATTCACTAAGGGCTCCCAACAGAACGCCCTAATAATCCCCCCATAAAATACCAATATCATACATCACAGCAATAATGAGCAATACACGCATAAAAATATGAAAACGGCATCATTATGCTCTCATCGCCTCACCTTTCAAGATGCAAAGGCTTTTTTTCAAAACATTGTTTAGCCAGAATTGAAGAAGATAATATCACCTATCGATCATCAACATAGAGGCTAAGATTATGAAGCCACAAGATTCTCCCCCACCTCATTCCTCACAAACACCAGAAGGCGCAAGCGCACCTGAAGGGGCGCATGCAAATGCATCATTAGACACTCTTGCTGCACATTTAGAACGGCTTAACATCGAAAAAATAAAAAACACTCCTTTCAACCGTGCCGAGTTAAAAGATATTGTTGCTGGTTTAGAACAACATAATGCCGATGGCAGTTGGATCAAAAATTATTATGATATTTTAGATCTTTACATGATGCCAGCCTTGGTAGATCAAGCAAATCGTAAATATCCAGAGATGAATCTTAAACTTGCAATGACACCTGACGACTTTGCACTCTCACTAAAAGAAACGCTCGAAAAGGGCATAAAATCTTCTAGGCTGATCGTTAACGCAAAAGATAGGGGAATTCATTTTGCTGTCATTGATCATCAAACCATAGGGGACAAGACATCTCTGATATTTTTAGAACCTACCTCACTGCGTGACACACTCCCCGCCTTACTGGCATTAAGAACGCGACAATCCATTGAACATCACCAATTGCCTAACATTCATTTTGCCATGGCAGAAATGAATATTCAACGCAGTTCCTCTGAATGTGGGATGTTCAGCTTAAGCCTTGCTAAAAAGCTTTATCTCGAAGCTCAAAAATTAGAAAGACTACACAAAGATAATATTAAGGGTGTGTTATGTGAACCAGACACGCCTTTACCTGCTGAAAAATTAGATCCATATCTTCCAGCTCGTTTATACAAACACGTGCAAGGCAGAAGACGTCTTAGGGAATATCTAACAGCCAATCCAGAAGCAGCACATGAAAAAGTAAACAAAAAAGGCGAAACTCTAAACGAGAGGTTTGAGAGAAGCTTGGTGGCAACAGAGACAAAAACTGTTTCTGTTTCACAACACAGAAAAAGAGCAACAGAATACAAATCTCTAATGATGTAATAAGCATTTGCCATAGCCCTATTCCACATCCACAAAGAATGAAGCTCTGCGGCTTTACGGTAAGATATAAGTTGCTGTTAGCAAATCTTCTTTTCCCTTTGAAAGAAGTAAAGATGCAAAAAGTAAGCAATTACCTCTTACAAAGACAAAAGATACCTTGCCTTAACTCTGAAAAGCGTGGGGTTTTGTCTTTCGTAACAAAAAAATTAAAAAAGATGAGTTCATCTCTTTGTTTTTTTTTTAGCTAAAAAATCTTTCCTGCAAACATTGTTTAGCCAGAATTGAAGAAAATAATATCATCTATCGATGATCAATATGGAGGCTAATAGTATGAAGCCACAAGATTCTTCCCTCCCTCATTCCTCACAAACACCAGAAGGAGCAAGTGCACCTGAAGGGGCACATGCAAATGTATCATTAGACAATATTACTGCACATTTAGAACAACCCAGTAGCGAAAAAGGAAGAAATATCCCATTCAATCGTGCGGAATTAAAAGATATTGTTGCCCGTTTAGAAGATGACATCTTAATGGGTCGTTGGTTTACAGCTGATTATGCAAGTACAGATCTTAAACTGATGCCAGCCTTGGTAGAACAAGCAAATCTTAAATATCCTGAAATGCGTCTTCAATTGGTAGCATCATCTCACGACTTTGCCCTTGCACTAAAAGAAACACTCGAAAAAGGCATAAAATCTTCTAGATTTATCATTCACACAAAAGATAGAGGAATTCATTTTTCAGTAATTGATCATCAAACTATCGATGACAAAACGTCCGTGATATTTTTTGAACCTACAACATTTAAAAACATGCAATCAGCAGTGCTAGCATTAAGGGCACAATTGGCCATTAAAGCGCATGAATTGTCTAACTGTTCTTTTGCCATGGCAGAAATGGATATTCAACGCAGTTCCTCTGAATGTGGAATGTTTAGCTTAAGCCTTGCCAAAAAGCTTTATCTCGAAGCTCAAAAATTAGAAAGACTACACAAAGATAATATTAAGGGTGTGTTATGTGAACCAGACACGCCTTTACCTGCTGAAAAATTAGATCCATATCTTCCAGCTCGTTTATACAAACACGTGCAAGGCAGAAGACGTCTTAGGGAATATCTAACAGCCAATCCAGAAGCAGCACATGAAAAAGTAAACAAAAAAGGCGAAACTCTAAACGAGAGGTTTGAGAGAAGCTTGGTGGCAACAGAGACAAAAACTGTTTCTGTTTCACAACACAGAAAAAGAGCAACAGAATACAAATCTCTAATGATGTAATAAGCATTTGCCATAGCCCTATTCCACATCCACAAAGAATGAAGCTCTGCGGCTTTACGGTAAGATATAAGTTGCTGTTAGCAAATCTTCTTTTCCCTTTGAAAGAAGTAAAGAGATAAAGATGCAAACAGTAAGCAACGTGATCTCTTAAAAGATAAAAAGATACCTTGCCTTTGACTCTGAAAAGCGTGGGGTTTTGTTTTTCGTAACAAATTTTTTTTAAATAAAGATGATTTCATCTCTTTGTTTTTTTTTAGCTAAAAAATCTTTCCTGCAAACATTGTTTAGCCAGAATTGAAGAAAATATTATTTTCTACCAATTATCAATATGGAGGCTAATAGTATGAAGCCACAAGATTCTTCCCTCCCTCATTCCTCACAAACACCAGAAGGGGCAAGTGCAAATGAATCCTTAGAAGACCTTATTGCACGTTTGATGCAAAGTTCCATCCAAACAGAAGAAGAACATGTTGCACCAAGTTCTGACGAATTAAAAGATATTATTACAGGCTTAGAAGATGATCTCGTCACCGGCCGTTGGATTAACGCTTATTATGAAAACACAGATATTAGATTGATGCCGGCTCTCGTAGAAAAAGCAAACAGCAAATATCCAGACATGAATCTCAAATTGGCTCTTACAGCAGAAGAGTTTTCGCACGCACTAAAAGAAGTCGTTGAGAGCGACGCAAAATCTGCCCGATTTATAGTAAATTCGGGAAGCAAAATCCACTTTGCCGTCCTTGATTATCAAAAAGTTGATGACAAAATCTCTTTGATTATGCTTGAACCTACAACATTTCAGAATATCACAGCTTGCAAACTAGGGATAAAAATAAATCAAACCCTTCAATGTCTTCAACTGCCTCCTTATTCTTTTACCACGGCAGAAATGGATATTCAGCGAAGCTCTTCTGAATGTGGGATGTTCAGCTTAAGCCTTGCCAAAAAGCTTCATCTTGAATCTGATAAATTAGCAAGATTGCACAAAGATAATGTTAAGGGTGCATTATGTGAACAAAATTCATCTTTATCTGCTGAAAAGTTAGATTCCTATCTTCCAACCACTTTTTATAAACACACACAAGGAAGAAGACGTCTAGAACACTATTTAAAAGCCAATCCGGATGCTGAACATGAAACAGTAAACAAAAAAGGTGAAACCCTGAGAGAGAGATTTGAAAAAAACTTAAGAACAACAGAAGGAAAAACTGTTTCTGTTTCCTCCCACCAAAAAAGGCTCACTGAATACAAATCTTTATCGATGTAATTGAGGCTTTTTCCATATTCCTATTCATCAAAGGACGCAGAGAGGCTGCTTTACAGCTAAGATTTCTCTAAGCAAACCAGCTTTTGCGCTCATAAAACAAAAATAGCAAACAACTTTCCTCTTAAAGAAAAAGCACCATTGTCCTATAAAAACCATCCCCTCTTAAAATTGCATCAAAATTCCAAAGCTCTTGTTAGCCCAAAGCTCTTTGTAATAATGAGACTATTTGGATAAGCAAAACGCTTGATACATAAAATATTTAATGCTTTCGTCTTCAGTAAAAGCATATGTCTTGTTTTTCTGAGAGTATCCACTTCGTATCTCAAACACCCCCACATCAATGCCATACGACCAAACAACCGCAATAGACCACGCTTATCGTGCATCAACCAAACAACCGCCCGCACCAAGAAAGCTCCATCAAAAACACCAGGACAAGGTCTTAAAATCAACAACCTCTCTTAACGGAAAACACCTGCCCAACTATTTACCCCTCTTAGCCAACCATTACCCCTCTTGCCCAACCATTACCCCTCTTTGCCTAACCATTACCCCTCTTGCCCAACTATTTACCCCTCTTTGCCAACCATTACCCCTCTTGCCCAACTATTTACCCCTCTTTGCCAACCATTACCCCTCTTGCCCAACCATTATCCCTCTTTGCCAGCCATTACCCCTCTTGCCCAACCATTACCCCTCTTGCCCAACTATTTATCCCTCTTAGCCAACCATTATCCCTCTTGCCCAACTATTTACCCCTCTTACCCAACTATTTACCCCACTTGCCCAACCATTACCCCTCTTAGCCAACCATTATCCCCATTCCCTAAGATGTCACAACCAACCTTTTGATTTCATAAAAATTTCACATCTCTTCTGTTTTTGAAGCGTGAAAAATTTCATTTTTAATCTGTCAACCAGCCTCACGTTAACGTGAGGCTTTATTTTATGGAGAAGCAAATGAGAAAAATATCTAAAGCAGGGCTTGCACTCATTAAACAATGGGAAGGATTGCGTTTACATGCCTATAAAGATGCCATCGGGGTGTGGACAATCGGCTATGGTCATACCAGCACGGCTGGCAAACCGTTCGTTCACAAGGGCATGATCATTACTGAAAAACAAGCAGAAGAAGTTCTTTCTCAAGATTTAAGACAATTTGAGAATACCGTTGAAAAACATGTGCGGGTTTCCTTAACGGATGAACAATTCGCCGCGCTCGTATCGTTTTGCTATAATATAGGAACATCGGCTTTTTGTAATTCGACCCTGCTCAAAAAACTCAATAATGGCGAATATGAAGCCGTCCCTGCTGAGTTACAAAAGTGGACTAAAGCAGGAGGAAAACGTCTTCACGGTTTAGTGCACCGTCGTGCAGCAGAATCGGGATTATGGGCAAAAGGGGCTTATGTTTCTCCCAACTACCAAACCGTAGAAACGCAAACACCCATGGGATTTTTCAAAGCAGAAGCGCTTACACCGATTATTGGTTCTTTTTCTGGACTTTGGGGCTTATTGGCAGGCAATGGTCCCATCCAATGGGCATTGGCAACCATTATGGTTTTAGCCGCCTGCGTTGGCATTTTCTTTGTGGCAAAACGGTTTCGGGAGCAGCGCTTATGATGTGGTGGTTGAAAAAAAATCTGATGATAACAGGAGCGGCTCTGACCGCTTTTTTTATCGCTTTAGCAAAAGCTTTCACTCTTGGAAAGAAGGTTGAACAACAAAAGCAAATAGAAAAAACGCTAAAGTCATCAACAACACGGCTAGAGGTGGAAAATGAAATTAATCAAAAAAGTGATGCTGATGTACGCGCTGCTCTTACTCACTGGTTGCGCGATAAAAACAATCAATGAGCCTTTTTCTTGCGTTGGTTGGATGCCCATTTATTTAGACAAAAAAGATCTCAATATCATCAGTTCAAATCTCGCAAGAGATATTTTAAAGCATAACAAACAAGGGGAAGGCTTGTGTGGGTGGAAACATGGCTAGAAAAAAAACAGAGCTTACAGAAAAGGAAAAAGAAATCCTACAAGAAATCATCACAACGTATAAAAGTGTAAAAATGATGTCACGCTATACGAAGTGGATTATATTCATCATTTTCTTATTAGCACTTGATTTTTCACGGATCATAGATGTGCTGGGAAGTATTTTTACACAAAAATCGAATATTCAGCTCTAAAATAAATAAAAAACGTGAGACGTATTAAATCTTTTTTTAAAATATAAAAAGCCATTCGTTATTTTTTGAAAACACGGAGATTTTATTGATGATTTTTTCACGTCTCACGAGAAATTTTTACACGCCTCACAAACGTCGTGCTCTTCACAAACGCTTTCATGAAATGAATTTAAGGGCATGAAGAGAGATTTTTAACCAACGCGTAAGTCAGCAACTTTGGTAACATAAGAAAAGGATCATACCAACGTACATTTTTTTAATAAACTATTGATATCCAAATGATTTTATACTCTTCATAAATAGCATTGCCAAGAATTTGTATTAAAAGACATTTCTTTTAAAGAAGCGCATAAACAAGCAATGTAATGGTAGCCTTACATAAAACTTCTCATCTTTACGTTGAATAAAAAAGCAAGCCGGCTCCTCCCACCCTCCCAATGCCCTGCCTCCCAATGCCCTGCCTCCTCAATGCCCTGCCTCTCAATTTCCACCCTCCCAATTCCCTGCCTCTCAATGCCCTGCCTCCCAATGCCATGCCTCCCAATTCCCACCCTCTCAATGCCCTGCCTCCCAATGCCCTGCCTCTCAATTTCCACCCTCTCAATGCCCTGCCTCCCAATGCCCTGCCTCCTCAATGCCCTGCCTCCCAATGCCCTGCCTCCCAATGCCCTGCCTCCCAATGCCCTTATGTTCTATGCATAAAGGTCAAGTTGAAGAGAATATATGGAAAATCCTTGGTTCGAAAATATGAAAAGAAGGCATGAGGCTACAACAGAATTTCGCGTGCCTTTATCATCAGAAGCATTAAAAATTCTAAAACAAGCGCGCCTACTGTCTCGTAATGATTTTTTTCGGCTACCTGTCATGGTCCCCTTAGTTCAAAAATTGCTCCCCACTCAAGAATTTTCTGTCACAATATAGGCAACAAACAGAACTTGAGTATAACAACATGGGTTTGGCTCCAGTTTAGGTGATGAGCTTACCGAAAAAAGATGAGAGCAAGGCGAAAAATTAGCTTTTATCTTTAAGCTTCTCAAATGGAGCAGTCTCCCCATTTCAGAGATCAACGAAACAGAGAGAGGCTTATTCTCCTATGCAAAAGCTTGAAATACCAGCATCTTATTCATAAAAAAACAAACCAGCCCCATCATGCTCTTTTCAACTCTGTCTTTCCAACGCTCAATAGGTACTAACTCTTAGCTACTGACTCTTCTTAACTACTGACTTTTAATGATTGCGTTGGTTCATAAAACCGTAGTGACCTCTCACCTTATGAAGCACAAACACAGGATTTTTTAACGGTGCATACATAAACCTAAAATGAAAAAATAGAACTGTATTAGGAATAAATGACTATAAATCAAAGAGTTATATTTTTATTAGCACAATATTTTCAAAGGAAACCACGATCCCCACACAATAGAAACATTTCATAAAAACAAGAGAAAAAGCTATGGATTAAGAGTGAGCTTCATTCACAATGACGGTAGATCAACCAGAGGAGAGTAGAACAATCCTATAAGATAAAGAAACTGTCATAAAAGGAAAAACTGTATGAAACGTGAAAAAGCATAAAAAAACGGGCACAGAAGACCCGTTTCTTTATTACGTCTATGGAAAAGAGCTTAGAAATCCATTCCGCCCATTCCACCCATTCCACCAGCAGGCATCGAAGGCATTGGTGTATCTTTCTTTGGAACTTCAGCAACCATTGCTTCTGTTGTGATCAGAAGGCTCGCAATTGAAGCCGCATTCTGAAGAGCAGAACGCACAACTTTCACAGGATCAACAATTCCCAAAGCAATCAAATCACCAAATTCACCCGTGGCGGTATTATAACCATAAGTGTCAGCATTATTTTCCAGCACTTTGCCCACAATAATAGCGGCTTCTTCACCAGCATTGCTTGCAATCTGGCGCGCTGGTGCTTGTAGAGCACGACGAACGATACTAATACCAGCTTCTTGGTCAGGATTACTTCCCTTAACGGTCAACGCATTTGCTGCACGCAACAATGCGGTACCACCACCAGCAACAATACCTTCTTCAACAGCAGCACGTGTTGCATTCAAAGCATCATCAACACGGTCTTTCTTTTCTTTCACTTCAACTTCTGTTGCACCACCCACACGGATAACAGCAACACCACCAGCGAGTTTAGCAAGTCTTTCTTGCAATTTTTCACGGTCATAGTCAGAAGTTGTTTCTTCAATCTGAGCCTTGATTTGATTGACGCGAGCAGTAATTTCGCTCTTTTGTCCAGCACCATCAATAATGGTGGTGTTTTCTTTAGAAATATTCACTTTCTTTGCACGTCCAAGCATATCCAAAGTGACATTTTCAAGTTTAATGCCCACATCTTCAGAAATAACCTGTCCAGATGTCAAGATAGCGATATCTTCTAACATTGCTTTACGACGGTCACCAAATCCAGGAGCTTTTACAGCAGCAATTTTCAAACCACCACGTAATTTGTTGACAACGAGCGTTGCCAAAGCTTCACCTTCCACATCTTCAGCGATAATGAGAAGTGGTTTTCCAGATTGCACAACAGCTTCAAGCACAGGAAGAAGAGATTGCAAATTAGACAATTTCTTTTCGTGAATGAGAATGTAAGGATCATCAAGATCAGCGACCATTTTCTCAGCATTTGTGACAAAATAAGGGGAAAGATACCCACGGTCAAATTGCATTCCTTCAACGACTTCTAATTCCGTTTCAGCGGTTTTAGCTTCTTCCACGGTAATGACGCCTTCATTGCCCACTTTTTCCATAGCATCAGCGATCATTTTACCGATTTCAGCAGCGCCATTAGCGGAAATTGTTCCCACCTGTGCAATTTCTGCTGAAGTTTGAATTTTTTTTGCTTTTTTGAAGAGGTTTGCCACCACTTCTTCAACAGCAGCATCAATCCCACGCTTCAAATCCATTGGGTTCATGCCTGCAGCAACAGCTTTAACACCTTCTTGCACAATAGCTTGTCCTAAAACAGTTGCTGTTGTTGTTCCATCACCAGCGATATCATTGGTTTTAGAAGCAACTTCGCGCAACATTTGTGCACCCATATTTTCGAACTTATCTTCCAGTTCGATTTCCTTTGCAACGGATACACCATCTTTTGTGATGCGAGGTGCACCGAATGATTTATCAATCACCACATTGCGACCTTTAGGGCCGAGTGTCACCTTAACAGCATTAGCAAGGATGTCGACACCGCGCAACAAACGCTCACGCGCTTCACGGCCAAATTTGACTTCTTTAGCAGCCATTTAATTTCTCCTTGGAGTTTTCTCAAAATAGTACACAATGAAAAACTAAGTGCTTCAATTAGCCCATAATTCCCATAATGTCAGATTCTTTCATGATGAGGAGATCTTCCCCATTAATCTTGACTTCAGTTCCAGACCATTTTCCAAACAAAATACGGTCTCCTGTTTTGACTTCTAAAGGCACGCGCTTTCCGTTATCATCGAGAGCGCCATTGCCAACAGCAATCACTTCGCCTTCTTGGGGTTTTTCTTTTGCTGTATCAGGGATGATAATCCCACCAGCCGTTTTATTTTCAGATTCAACCCGACGGACAACGACACGGTCGTGAAGTGGGCGGAATTGTATATTAGCCATGTTTTAAATCCTTAAAACTGAACATAATTGCATTAATCTTAAAAGTTCTTGCTAGCACTCTCAAACTACGAGTGCTAGCATGTGTTAGATATAAAATCGGCATCTCTCAATGTCAAGAATAGCCATAAAAATAATTTCTCTAAATGAAGCTTCAAAGTCTTGCCTCTTATTGCACTTTCGCGTTATCTATCTTTTTTGAGAACCCGTGAACAAAAAAGGATCTTATCATGGTTGAAACACGTCAGGAAACGGATAGCTTTGGAACGATTTCGGTACGTCAAGATCGTTATTGGGGCGCACAAACTGAACGTTCTCTGCATAATTTTAATATTGGCAGTGAAAAGCAGCCTCTTGCCATCATCTATGCCTTAGTCCTTGTCAAAAAAGCAGCAGCGATTGTAAATATGGGCAAAGGAAAACTACCAGAAAATATTGGAAAAGCAATTATTGCCGCCGCTGATGAAGTGCTTGCTGGCGATTTTGATAAGCATTTTCCACTGTCCGTCTGGCAAACAGGTTCTGGCACACAAAGCAATATGAATGTCAATGAAGTCATTGCTAATCGTGCTAGTAAGATTTTGGGAGGAAAACTTGGAAGCAAAAAACCAGTTCATCCCAATGACCATGTCAATATGAGCCAATCATCGAACGATTCCTTTCCCACGGCGCTTCACATTGCCACCACGTTGCAAACACGCCAACACTTATTGCCAATCCTTGAAGCTCTTATTGCGACATTAAAACAAAAAGAGCAAGAATTTGCAGACATCATTAAAATCGGTCGCACCCACACGCAAGATGCAACACCTTTAACCTTAGGGCAAGAGTTTTCAGGCTATCGTGCCGCATTAGAAGCCAATCGTCAGCGCATTGAAAATGCTCTAACCGATGTCCACATGCTTGCTCAAGGTGGCACGGCTGTTGGCACAGGGCTGAATGCGCCAAAAGGTTTTGACGTTGCTTTTGCGCAAACAGTGAGCACTCTCACAGGAGTAACGTTCCAAACTGCCAGCAATAAATTTGAAGCACTTGCCCATCATGGCGCCCTTGCGCATTTCCACGGAAGCTTGAATGCTCTCGCTGCTGATCTGTTTAAAATTGCCAATGACATTCGGTTTTTAGGCTCTGGTCCACGTTCTGGTTTAGGGGAACTCAGTCTTCCTGAAAATGAACCCGGATCTTCTATTATGCCCGGCAAAGTCAACCCCACACAATGTGAAGCCTTAACCATGGTCGCATGCCAAGTTTTTGGTAATCACACCAGCGTAACCTTTGCCGCAAGCCAAGGACATTTTGAACTCAACGTTTATAAACCTGTTATTGGCTATAACGTTTTACAATCAATTACCCTTCTTGGTGATTGCATGCGTTCTTTTGATATGCATTGCATCCAAGGATTACGGGCCAATCGCGTTCATATTCACTCGCTCATGGAGCGCTCACTCATGTTAGTCACAGCTCTAGCACCAGAAATTGGCTATGAAAGAGCTGCTGAAATTGCCAAAGCAGCGCATAAAAATGATACAACTTTGCGCACCGAAGCATTAAAAGCAGGTGTTTTTGTAGAGGATTATGACCGATTAGTTGATCCCAAAAAGATGATTGCTCCCCAATAAACAACCCACTAAAAAAGATGCAAACGTCTTAAAACAAATCGTTCTGTCAAAAGATCGGGGTGTAAACACCCCGATGATGACCGATAACCATTACCCACAGCGTTCATTTTAGGCTCTGGTCCGCATTTATGCTATGGGTGGTTTTGTTGCTTATGTTGCTTATATTGTACTTAAAAGGCACAACGGTTTTGGAAAGAAATGGATAGTCATGGCTCAACACCCAATGGCTATACTGGCAGAAAGTGATTTAAATGGATATGACCGTAAGGTGTTTTTCATTCTAGCTTCACGTCTTGATTTTAAAAATTAATTAGCTATCAACCAAAAAGAATTAGCTCAAAAAAATCAGTATTAATAGACATAATTTCAATCGAAGTAAAAAAGATTAATGAATTCATAGTAGTTACGCTTACAATGTTATCATTATTGATAACATTGGGTAGATAACTCTTATCTCAATGAGATAATGTATTGATTTATAATAATAATCTAGCGTTATCCATATTGAATGAGAATCCTAAATACCGTAAGATTTTCTCATTTTAAATCTGTCCCATGTTGCATCAATCAAAATCACTGACTAGCACATCACAAACGGAATGAATGTATGGATAGAAATTGTATAAGATAAGGAAAAACGCCTCTAATGAACCACCTCAAGTGCCAAGGACTGTCACAACGGCCAAAGGGGCCTGTCACAACATTGTGGAGAGGACTGTCACAACACCCACGAACTGGCAAATATAGTAATGGCACCGGCTTGCTCCTCTATGAAGCGGAAAAGAGGTGCTCAATAGATTTATCATTATATCATTCACGAGCCACCGTCGTGAAATGGATTTAGAAACATTGAAAAATGTCTCCTCTATGAAGCGTGAAAGAGTGTGCTCAATAGATTTATCATTATATCATTCACAATCGCCGTCGTGAAATAGGTTTAGAAACATTGAAAAATGTCTCCTCTATGAAGTGGAAAAGAGGTGCTCAATAGATTTATCATTATATCATTCACGAGCCACCGTCGTGAAATGGGTTTAGGAACATTGAAAAATGTCTCCTCTATGAAGCGTGAAGATAGGTGCTCAATAGATTTATCGTTATATCATTCACAATCGCCGTCGTGAAATGGGTTTAGGAACATTGAAAAATGTCTCCTCTATGAAGCGGAAAAGAGGTGCTCAATAGATTTATCATTATATCATTCACGAACCACCGTCGTGAAATGGGTTTAGAAACATTGAAAAATGTCTCCTTTATGAAGCGGAAAAGAGGTGCTCAATAGAGGAACAGCTGTTGGAACAAAATTCGATGCACTGAAAGGTTTTGACCTTTGCTGAAACAATTCACTCTCTGACGTGATATCCTTGACAGCTCGCAAGAAATTTGAGGCATTTGCCCCTTATGGCGCCCTCACCCATTTCCACAAAAACCTGAATGCACGCGCTAATCTCTTTAAAATAGCCAACGACATTCAGTTTTTAGGCTCTCATCCACGTTCCGTCTTTAAGCGAACGGAAAGTTTATCATTTTACATGGCACATGAGAAACCTCTTGAAACTTGAGATTCTCGCCCTCTGCTCCTTCTTATTTTTCGTATTCCATTCAATCAATCAAAACTATTCGCTTGGATTGTCATAAGAAAAAGTAGCGTATAGATAAAAAAGAAATAAAGTCGCTCATCCCCTTAAGTGCTCAAAAGGCTATCGCCATACAAAGCTACGCAATATCAGAAACAAGCAAAGAATACGATAAAGAATATGATGGTGCCAATATGCATTTTTTACGACCAATTGAATATTAAGCACTTTGATATCAATCATAGTGGATAATATATTTAACACTTAATAACAAAGAGTGCTTTTAATATATATAAAATAATATTTTTTAAACAAATAAAAAGCCTGTTTACTATATTATATTTTTTTCTAAAACACAGAGAACACTGAAGAGGCGTATATAAAAAATCCTGAAAAATCAATACAAACGCGGGATAATAGCATGAAAACAAGTTTTAAGAACACTTAAATATGGATAATTATAGAGTTTTTGAGTATTTTAATTTTCATAATGATATTAAATATAGATTTCTTTAACCAATTCGTGTATAATGCGCTTTGTATTTTAAATGAATTGGGGACGTTTTTATGAAAACAAAATGTTTAATTGCACTATCTATTTTCACTTTCATTACCGCTTCAACAGCGCAAGCAGCAGATACGGTAATCTTTGAGCAATCAAAACCGAAGGTTTCATTGCAAAATGATTCATCATCACGTATTTCACCGGTTACTGTTTCTGCGCCTTTTTCTTGGTCTGGTTTTTATTTTGGAGGACAAATTGGATATTTTTCCAATAAAAATACTCTAAATTACGCACAAGAAGCTAGGGACGGAAAATGGGCTTTGGTTGATAGAGATTTATCACCGAAACTATCAGGATTGAGAGCAGGTTTGTATGCAGGTTCTAATATTGATCTGGGAGATCTTGTTTTCGGTTTTGATACGGACATGGTTTGGTCTGGGAAGAAAAGTACCCAAACAGACAATGGAAAGAAAATTCTAGATAAATTAGACTCCATTAACATTGCCTTTGAAGAAGCTGGAATTCCTATCATAAAACCTGCCGCTCAGGATGAAACGATACCCAACCATGGTGACATTGTTGTTAGCGGTGTAACATTGAAAGAAACATGGTCTGGTGCCGCGCGCGCGCGTATTGGGTTTGCTTCCCATCGTCTTATGCCTTATATTGCAGGGGGTATAGCCTATAGACAGATGCAATATATCATGTCACTTTTATCAAAATCGCAAGAAGATTCGACAATTTTTGCTTCTGGCAATGTGTTAGATGAGACAAAAACAATGTTTGGTTACACTGTTGGTGGTGGTTTTGATCTTGCAATGACAGATAATATCATCATGCGTACAGAATATCGTTATTCAGATTTTTTTAAAAAGAAATTTGCAAACGATAACCTTAAAATCTCTTCTCAAACGCATGATGTTCGCTTTGGTATCGCTTATAAATTCTAAGTTTTGTAGAAAAATTGAACGATTAAAAAACCCTGTTAAAAACGGGGTTTTTTAATGCCCCTTTGCACTAAAAAGACGTAGATTCTAAAAACCAGTACTAAACTGTAAACAAATAATCACGAAACAATCCAACCTCTCCCTCTCTTAAAGCAAGCTTCTATCCTCTCAGCCTTTCATGTTGTGCATTGGGAATATATAAAAGCTTTACCACCATACCACTGGGCGCCATCGTAAAATAAATGAGAGCCGGTATTTAAGAGATATTTCTTTAAAAGAAATATGGATATTGTGCATCAATTGCAGTTTTATAGGATGATGTTGACTTGGCCTCCCCGCTCTTAAAGGATAAAGATTCTAAAAACCCATTTTAAAACACCCATTTTAAAACACCATGTCCGTTTATAAAAGCACAAAAACTCTTGGGGACTCTTAGGGGGATCTTGGGCGAGCTTCTCTGGGCTCCTCCTCATGGAATGCCCTTAAGCCTAAAGCAAGACAAACACACTGAAGAATATTCAACACACAGCGAAAAAATACTGTAACGTTTCAAGGAAGTATGCCCTATATTACCACACTTCAAACGACCGTATTTTACAGCTATTGTATGCCAGAGTGGAGAAAGGATATTGCGGTTTTCTGTTTATGTAATTTCTGTAACGGGGAGACAGCTTCATTTGGAGAGAACATGAAGTTGTCAAGGTAAAAAACCAATTTCCAACCTTACCATTTCCCTCTGCTTTACAACTTTCAAAAGCCTCTAAAGCACTATTTTTTAAACCTCTAAAACTCTGTCTTTTAAAGAGTGGAGATTACGCATTGCCTCATGCTTTTGTTGCTCACATATCTTTTTGGCGATCACGCCCCTCATGTCATACGACAACGCTTCAAACCAAACACACTCAAATTCAAGACACTTTGGTTGCCAATGCACATGCGTGTTTTAAAGAAACATCTCTCAAAACCCTCAAGCCCATTTTGCGACAGCACCTACAAGAATATAAAATCTATAGAGCACCATCTCTACACTTCATAAAAGTGCAAGCTGGCACCATCCATCATACACTTTACCTCCAATGATGCCCTTGAAACGGCATAAGAGGCATTTTTATTCATTTTTTGTAAAATTTCACTCCACGCGAGCTCATCTAGCTTGTAACGTACGAGCGACATGATTTTGGTTGATTTACTATAAGCAGACTTGAAATGAGAGAATCCTACGGTATTCGAGGTTTTTCATTCAACATGCAAAACATTGAACACGGTCTATAAATCCCATGTTTTATAACCCCCCCCCATGTTTTATACCCCCCATGTTCTATAAACCAAAGCGATGCGCCATAACAGGATAAAGGGAAACATTTATGAAGTGGTGCGGGTGGTCGGACTCGAACCGACACTCCTCTCGGAACCAGATTTTGAGTCTGGCGCGTCTACCAGTTCCACCACACCCGCACACTTTTATAAAAGACAGGACTATAAAAGACAGACTTGTCGATTATTCCTTTGCACTATATGAAGAAGCACAGATTCGTCAACAGAAGACTTCTCATTTTTTAAGAATTCATATCATTTTCTTATCTATTTTATGGAATATTTTCTTTATTGGATTTCTCTACCGGATTTATAGCAATCTCATTTGTAAAGTCTTTACCTCTTAAACTTATAAAAAGCCTCATGATATTAAACAAATTAAAGCTTTGGACGATTTCTTTAGCAAATCGGCGTACAGCACCACACTGGCTTGGTTTCATTGCCTTTATTGAAAGTTCTGTTTTTCCAATTCCCATAGATGTTTTATATATTCCGATGCTTCTTATCCATCAAAAGCGGGTTTATCGCTATGCTTTGATTGCGACGATCTGTTCTGTATTAGGAGGCATTGCCGGTTGGTTTATCGGACATTTTGCCTATGATACCCTTGCCAAACCTATTTTAGAAATTTATGGTAAGGTTGAAAGTTTTGAATCTCTGAAAAATAGTGCAACCCTGCAATTTCTAATCATTTTACTGATAACATCAGGTTTTTTTCATCTTCCCCCCATCAAGATTGTCACAATTTTGGCCGGTGTAATGAGTGTACGTCTTGAACTTTTCATGCTTATTTGTATTTTTTCTAGAGGCGCTCGTTTTTATCTTCTCGCGTGGCTGATTAAACATTTTGGACAAAAAGCAATGAATTTTCTAGTACAGCATTTCAAATGGATTGTTCTCATTGGTTGTGTTAGCCTCCTTTTAATTTATGGGATTTTCATAGCTTTTTTAAACAGGAAGCTTTTATAAGGAACAGACTTAATGGCATGCGTTTTGTCTTCTCACCCACTTTTACATAAGCACCTTCATCTTGAACCCAGCAGAAAAGAACAAAGTTTATGGGCTTTTTTTCTCGCTTTTTGCTTGTCTGCCACAATAGGTATTGCCCTTGGTTTTGAACATTTCGGAGGGTATCTTCCTTGCGATTTGTGTCTCATAGAGCGTTTTCCCTATTATGGTGCCATACCCTTTTTGCTCTTAGCAGGTTTTGGGGCATATTTTTTTCGCATAACTGCTTGGGTACAACTTTTATTTTTGTGTGTTTTTGTCTTAATGTGCATCAGCCTTGTTTTAGCCATTTATCATGCGGGTGTTGAATATGGCTTTTGGGCTGCTCCCCTCAGTTGTGGTTTAAGCGCAGTGAGAAAAACCTCAGACATTAACCAGCTGCTTAACCAATTAAACAACATTCATCCCCCTTCTTGTTCTGAAGCATCCGCACGCTTTCTTTTTCTTTCATTTGCCGGTTGGAATGTCGTCTCAAGCCTATTTTTCAGCCTTATAAGCCTCTATATTACTTCAAAAGGCATTCTTTCAAGCAATAAAAAACTCTAACCATAAAATAGAAACGAAACCGCGTTCACTCGTTCTCTCCAATCGCTTCCCCCCTAACCAACAACTCTCCAGTCACCAATCCCCACCCAAAACCACCCACCGCCAAACCAACCCACCGCCAAACCAACCCACCAACACCAACGAGTCACCAACATCCCTCCTCTAGCGTTGTACTCAAAAGACAAAAATAAGCAGATACATCCATTTTATGGTTTCACCTCTCTGTACTTATAAGCAACATTTTGATAAAAACTCGTGATAGAAAAGCCGTAAAATAATAAGTGAGGGGACCAATAAATATAAATGGTCTGCTATGGCTGAAGATAAGAACACAGAGCCTTCTACCCTATCACCTATTTCCTTAGATATAACCAAACTTGAAGAACCATGTGTTATGATGGAACATGATCATAATGCATGGCGTGAGCGTATAAAAGAAAGAGATTTAAATGCGCCTTACGAAAAACCACCTCATATAAAACCACGAATCAAATCGGCACCACGCATCAGGCAAGTTTTTTGGTGCGATTTTCCTCATGATTCGATACTCCCTGAATTTTGGAAAAAGCGGCCTGTTTTAGTGCTTTCTAAGAATGCAAAATTATATGGAAATGTGACAGTTTTACCTTTTTCAACGAAATCACAACCCAATAATCCCGCTGCGTATCCAATACAATCTCCCATAGAGAATAAAAAAGCATGGATTATCTGCAATTATGTCACAACAGTTTCTGTAAGTCGTTTAAGTTGCTCACGTACCGTTCCAAGGTTATCCTGCGAAGATTTTCATAAAGTTGTAGCTCTGATGCTCAAATATTTACCGCATTTACAGTATTGACTTTTGGGAAAAATAAGCGTATATGCACCCCCATACACGGCATCAGTAATGGTGACCGCTTCCCCGCAAGGGGAGATAGGAACGAAGGAGTGGGCAACCGCTCCTTTCGTCATTTTTGGTATTTTTTTGAAAACTGCCATTTTTTGCAACCTTCCCTAGAACATATCCAACATTCATTCTCCACCGTTGTGGTTTTGAAATATCTGCGATTTGGGGTAAGCAGAAGACAATATCCACACCTTGGATCCGGTAAAGTTTCCCATGGAGATTACCGAGATATTGTACATACTTATCATTTCATTGCACAAAAAATCGTGCTGCCGTTGCTTAAACTTTATATGATTTTCCGCAATGGGAATATCTTTCCAAGATTGAAAAAAAGCTTCGCTTTATATGACCACACCTCAAACGATTGTATTTTACGAGATAACAAAGAAAATTCTCTAATAAACCAGAAATCAACACCCAACCGATTTCTATCTCTTCACCAAAAACAATTGTTTATTGCCCTAACCACATTATTTCACCGGTCACATGATCTAACATAGCTTTTGCAGATAGATTTTCTTCCCTGTTCTCCTAGAAACGATCTATGCTATTTTGGGATTTACTGCTGAATTGCTTATGCTTGCACTTTGAATGCCTTTTTTCTCACCATATAAAAGGTAGATAAAAAAATAATTTCGTTTATCAGCTTTATTTTAAAGACATACCTATTTTTACAGGATACGTTTTCCTTTCTATCAGCCCTATCGCGTTCAATACACTTGTCGTTTCTAAACATGAACCACCAAGCATCACAATGGAACAATAGACATCCATCACTTTCATGGGCACTTGCATTGACAAGAGATAAACAAGAGTATTGATCATCACACACGGAGCAAAAATCTATAGCGACTACGCCATAGACTTTCGCCACGCACGGGTTATTCTTAAAGCATATTTATGATGAGATAATCATTTATGACATCATTTTTGTTACGCCACAGAACGGGTTTTGCTAACGAGTTTTGCTATTGTGCAAATTTTTCAAGAGAAATCCTCACTCGCTCATAGATGACAAGATTTCTTTATGGAGAAAGCGTATGGCGCTCAGCTTTGACCTTTTCCATAACAACGATAAGTTCAAACTTTAACCAACGCGATAATACACCTACTCTAAACGATTTACGCACCACCTCATCCGCAACAGGCTGCTCCAATATCGGTGTATTTATCGGTGCATTTACTTGAGGATTTTTTGCACTTCCACGCACCGCAAAAAAAGAAAATATTTTTCTCATATTTAAATCCATTTCAGTTGATCTGGATTTTAAAAATGCCCAAAAAAATCAAACAAAAATAGAGAGGTAAGTTACGAAAACTACAGGGTAAATTTTACTGCCCCAAAATGTCTATTTTCCCCCGCCTGAACAGTCAGAGGAACACTATAAAAAATATTTTTATTGAAAAACAATTACTTATAATCTAGGGAAGAAAAGTAAAAATCCCCCCCAGAAAAAGAGATTACCTTCAAAATTATCAAAAAAAGCAGCACAATTTTAGTGATCTTTTTATTTTTTTCTTTTGATAAAATTAATTGGCAGATGTCTTAGGCGCCCCTCCGGTAGGTTCCCAATTCGCAACAGCCGCTAATTCCTCAATGAGCTTCTCTCTTGGTAAATTATTATCATCCACCAACTTATACTGAACGGCATTGTCACTAAGCCACTTTATAAGCGTTCTTTTAACAGTTTTACCACCCTCAGCCTCACTCACCGCTTCCCATGCCGCAACAATAGCAGCAAGCTTTGGAGCATAACGTGGATGCGTTGGATCTTGAAACGCATATTTTTGATCCTTAACGTCACGAGAATCATCCTCAGGGAAAAAAACTTTAGGTCTCTTACCACGCAATAAAAGCCATTCTTTTAAATCATCTAGGGAAACAGAAGAATATTCAGCAATAGGACCGTTCAAATGCCCCACCCGAAAACCACTAAGATAGTACCATTCTACCCTTAATTTTCCCTCTTTTGCTTCTCTTACTATGTCACTATAAACAGCTCGGAACAAAGCAATTTTATCAAACGGTACTCGCTCCTCTCTTTCGTAAATATCACTGTCTTCAGGGCTATATTCGCCGGGAAATTTACATATGAGTGGATTCAAGCCCGCTATCAATAACGCTGCCTGCAATAACGTTAGTTTTTGAGAACGTAAAAGCCATTCTAAACTTTCATCAATTTCCATATATTCCCCGCTTTTTCTACGAAACTTAACATATTTTTTAAAATGCTAAGAGCAATCTCCTTCACTGACACAGAGATTATACTCCCCTCACATTGCAACTTATCACACTTTTTAATAATCCCACAATCACACCCCTCCTTGTGATACACAAGAAAATGATTTGAATTGATTTAAGATAAGAAGTTTTGAAGTGAGAGGAATCCTACTGAATTTTGGGCTTTCATGCAAGATATCAGGCAAGTTACAAGGCAATAAATGCCCCTTCATAAAGTGTAAATTTTTATGCGTGATCAAACAATTTGATATGATAATATCTCTCTCATTTATGCACTCCCACCCTTAAACCTGCCCCTGCAATTACAGCACAAAAGATAATTCGTTACACGCTAACAAATCCACCTAAATGCAAAAGCTGTAACAACGCTAAAATGCGCGTAAATATCATAAGAATACTGTCTTACACCTCCACAAGCAGAATGAGTGGCGTAAAACTGTACAATAAAATGCCATGCCTATAATGAACCGTGCTAAAGACTGTCGCAACACTGGGAGCTAAGGTGTATGATGATGCCAGCTTGCTCTTTTATGAAGCGTAAAGATTAAGAAGACTCAATGGAGTTTATATTATTTCATGGAAATTTTGCGGCTCTACCCTTCTATACTCTTCACGGGGGCCCCTCGCGAAATGGGCTTTTATCCCTTGAAAAAGGTCTCTTTAAAAGAATCATTTCAAATTCTAAGAGCTGTTACAGTCTTTTGAACGCATCAAATGAATGATGATGCTAGCTTATTCCTTTCCTATATTCTCGAGCATCAATACATTAGAATGCTCCATTCAAACGCCCCTGTAGCAAAATAAAGCACATTGTCTCTTAAATTTTTTCACGTAATCATTTCTTTCATGCGCCCCTGTCGTCTCCATTTAATGAATCTCCTTGTACTTTCTCAACATCCCAGCACCTTTTTTCTCAGTGCAACCTTTTTGTAATTTGTCAGTTTTTAACTTTTAGATTGACTTTCGGTTTATTTTTCTTATGTTTTAGAATTATTCTAAAGTGCAGAGGAACAGAAAATGTTGAGATCGTTTTTTTCATTTGTACAACGTAAAGCTCTGTCCTTTCGTTCAGCACAAAACGTGATACTTAAAGCGCTCAAAATAAAAGAGCAACATGCGGCGCTCTATTTAAAATATGCAAAAGCTCTAGAACCTTATTCCTCTAAGGAAGCCGCCGTTTTTACCGCTATGGGGCTTCAAGAGCTTAAAAATTATAAGCAACTTTTGTGCCTTTCTTGTCATAATCGTGCAAACACTATCGGTTCATTATGTGACAAAACTTCTCTTGTGAAAGAAAAGAGCCGCCATCCCTCCCAAAAAACAACAGCGGCAAATCACACCATAAAAAAACCTTCAAAAACGCAAAGACAAACACTTTTGACTTGGATTCAACCAGGTCTTGCAGGGTTAATGGATGGCTCTGTCTCCACCCTTGCTCCCATTTTTGCCGCAGCTTTTGCCACGGGAGACACGCATCAAACTTTTTTGATAGGGCTCTCAGCTTCAATTGGTGCGGGACTTTCAATGGGTTTTACAGAAGCAGCCCATGATGACGGCAAATTATCAGGGCGTGGTTCGCCATTAAAAAGAGGTCTTGCCAGCGGCATTATGACAACATTAGGAGGACTAGGTCATACTCTTCCCTATTTGATCAACTCTTTTTATGTAGCGACAATTATTGCTTTTATCATTGTTTTTTTCGAACTAGGCGCCATCGTCTGGATTCAGAACAAATTCATGTCCACTCCCTTTTGGCGCGCCTCTTTACAGGTCATCATTGGGGGAGCTCTGGTTTTTGCCACGGGTATTCTTATCGGTAGTATCTAAAAAATCTTATCTGTAACCATAATTTAGATCTCAAATAAGCGCATGCCCCTAGGCATAAGCCATCCTTGATGATGCCATTATTGAAAAATGCCATTGATAATGTTAGGTGGTGTTGTGGAATATTTTAAGTCAGTAAGAGATGATAAGCAAGCTCTGGGGACAACCTATATCCACACACCTTTATCGACTTGGTTTTATAGATATCTTTTGTTAAAGTATCATTTTCTTCTAGACCTCATATTTTGGAAATGCCTTGATCATGTCGCACACTGAAACCAACGCCTCTCTAAACAACCATCCTGTCTCTTCTCAATCTTCACGTGCCCAGACTTTATTTGTTCAGCGTCTTGCACACGGACAAGGTTTAGAACTTCCTTGCTACGCGACAGCAGGTTCTGCGGGTCTTGATCTACGGGCAGCAATTGGAGAAGAAGAAACGCTTGTTCTTGCCCCTGGGCAGCGGGCACTTATTCCAACAGGTCTCATTTTTCATTTATCACGTGGGCTTGAAGCACAAATACGTCCACGCTCTGGCTTAGCCTTAAAACACGGCATCACATGCCTCAACACTCCAGGAACGATTGATAGTGACTACCGTGGTGAAGTCAAAGTCCTTCTTATCAATTTAGGACAAGAAGACTTTTCAATCCAACGGGGCATGCGCATTGCCCAAACAGTCATCGCCCCCGTATCTCAAGTTAATGTTTGCGCCATTGAACCAGAGCAAAATACCCAAAGCCATAACGAGAGCCGTGGAACAGGAGGTTTTGGTTCAACGGGACACACTTAAGAAGCTCTGAAAAATCGCTATCCTTAAAATATAACACACACTTATTCTAATCACTCTTTCACTTAAAACCCCTTGGGCTTTTAAAGTGCAGAAGGAATGCGCATTTGCTTTCAAAGTTTTTTCACTAAACGCCCCTCTAAACGGGCATCCTTACTCTTCTCCTGTCTCTTCTCAATCTTCACATGCCCAGACTTTATCCGTTCAGCATCTTGCACTTGGGACAAGAAAGCTTCCTCACTACGCAACGGCTGGTTCTGCGGGTCTTGGATTTACAAGCAGCAAATTGGTAAAGAAGAAACGCTTGTTCTTGCCCCTGGGCAGCGGACACTTATTCCAACAGGTCTCATTTTTCATTTATCTCTTGGGTTTGAAGCACGCATCCGTCCACGCTCTGGCTTAGCCTTAAAACACGGGCATCACATGCCTCAACACTCTAAGAACGATTGAGTGTGACTATCCGGAAGTGAAGTCAAACTCCTTCTTATCAATTTAGGACAAGAAGACTTTTCAATCCAACGGGGCATGCGCATTGCCCAAACAGTCATCGCGCCTGTACCGCAAGTTAATGTTTGCGCCATTGAACCAGAGTAAAATACCCAAAGCCATAACGAGAGCCGTGGAACAGGAGGTTTTGGTTCAACAGGACACACTTAAGAAGCTCTGAAAAATCGCTCCTCTCAAAATAACACACATACTTATTCCAACCACTCTTTCACTGGAAATTCTTTGCGCTTTTAAAGTGCAGAAGGAATGCGCATTTGCTTTCAAAGTTTTTTCACTAAACGCCCCTCTAAACAATCATCTCTCAATTACGTCTCTCACGCTATACAAAATTTCATTAACACCAGATACCCCTCCCCCATAACAAAAACATTGGCATTAACCATTGAGCGTTCACACACCACTTGTAATGTCGACAATCTATACATCATACTGGAAATTCTTTGCGCTTTTAAAGTGCAGAGGGAGTGCGCATTTGCTTTCAAAGTTTTTTCACTAAACGCACCTCTAAACAATCATCTCTCAATTACGTCTCGTGCGCTATACAAAACTTCATTAACACCAGATACCCCTCCCCCATAACAAAAACATTGGCATTAACCATTGAGCGTTCACACACTGCTTGTAATGTCGACAATCTATACATCATATTGATTTATAATAATAATGAATTGTCTTTCAACTTAAATGAGAGATCTCAATACTGTAAGATTGTTTCATGGCAAGCCTATTGATATTAAATCAATCAAAAGCATGTTTCTCACATTCCAAACGTGGTTAGCATACAGATAAAAACTGAAAAAATGCCTACAATGAATACGTATATTAACACTGTCTTGGGAAAAAAATATAAATACGATAATGGTGCTCGCTTACTCTTTTATTAAGCATAAAGAGAGTGAGGTTCGATAGATTTTTTGATTATTTTACGGGGGCTTTACCGTTATACCATTTATGAACACCGCCGCAAAAAGGGCTTTAAGATGTATTAAGACACACAACAATCGCCTCTGCTGTTTTCTTGATCGCACCTCTTGCGGCAAGATGAGTAGTGCTTAATCCTAAAAAACCGATTCAATATATGAATCCCCTGCATAATATCAAACCCATGCGTATTTGGTTTAATAAATCCACGGAACCCTCATCAATTTCACTCTACGACTTTGAGTAATATGCTTTGCTTCCTGCAACAAAGGCTGTTTTTTATCACTGATCAGAGGCATCGGCTGGAATATTAGCGTTTCCCGTAGTGCTCGTTGTTACGGCATCCACATGCCCCACAACGTTACCACCCGCTCCATCGACAGCAGCGTTCGCTACCCCTGTTGTTTTATTATTGATCTCACCTCTTGAGACAAGATTGGTAGAGTTTTGCAATCCTACAAGACCGATTTTATGATATCCAGCCATGCGTATTTGATTTAATAAATCGATGACAGTACCATAATCAATTTCGCTATCCGCTTTGATTAAAATTTTTGTCTCTAAATTTTGCGTCGTTTCCCTCAACAAAGCTTCTCTCAAAGCTGCTTGTTCTACAAGATGATCACCAATGTAAAGAGAACGATCTTTTTGCAACGTAACATAAAGAGGTTCATCAGACTGAACCACTGAAGGTGCTTGAGTTATAGTAGGAAGCTGAACGGAAATGGCAGATGTTGCCAAAGGCGCTGCAACCATAAAAACAATAAGCAACACCAATACAACATCAATAAAAGGGGTCACATTGATTTCGCTTTGCAACCCACTCTCGTCTATATCCCAATCATTATTAAGGCTTGCTTTCATTTTTTATGACTTTTCTGTTGTCTTTGTCTATCAAGTTCACGGCTCAAGAGCCTTTCAAGAGCAGCAGCGATATCACCTAAATCACTACGATAACCACTCAAAGCACGCATAAGGCTATTATACATAACAACGGCGGGAATAGCCACAAAAAGCCCAACAGCCGTTGCGAATAAGGCTTCAGCAATTCCAGGCGCCACCACATCAAGTCGCGTTGTTTGAGACTGAGCAATCCCAATAAAAGAATTCATAATTCCCCAAACAGTTGCAAAAAGACCAACAAAAGGAGCAATTGCGCCAATAGTTGCAAGAACAGCGCTTCCACATGCAACACGGCGTGTAGCAGCCAGCAAGCAGCGTGACAAAAGTGAATGAACCCTTTCTTTTAAACCTTCATGAACATCACGAGCCTTAGCATCGCGAACATCGCGGGAAACATCTTCATATTGATTGCTCTCCTCATAAAAGAGAATATCTTCAATCGTTTGTGCCCTTTCCTCTGTACTGGTTTTTTCACCAGAGCTTTCGTTTATCCCTTCAGGAGCAGAAAAATGAACCTGTTGTGCAGAAAGATACACCTCTTTAAGGACTTCTTTGAGAAAAAACACACCAGCCCCTTTGCTTTCTTTCAAGCTCGCTGCCAAACGCGTAAGAGTCTGAGCATTTAGAACCAATTGAAGTTCATGACGTACTCTTCGTTTTACCAAAGTGATCTCAACAATTTTCACAAAAGCAATTGTCCAAGACATAAGAGAAGCAAGTAACAAAATAATGATAACGGCTTTTACCACCCAATCAGCAGCCATAAACATAGAAAGAGGAGAAAAATCATGCACTGTCAATACAGCAGACATATTATCTAAAGGGACTGTTTTATCTAAAGGGACTGTTTCAGATTCCATTTTTATCTCACATTCTTGTGCTCTTATCTTTATTTATGAGCTGGATCGTCACCCCGCATAGCATCACTGTTCCACAATGCCACTACCCTTTTAACGTCACTTGTGTATTCCTCTTAAGAAAGAAAACTTGATAAATCAAGTATAGTTTTATTCCACAAGCTCTCTCTTAATTCTAAAGAAATTACTCAAGAAATTTTTCTCTAACAATTCAACAAGTTTATCTTACCCAATCAATTTATTGCATAAATTAGGCAAAATGATAAACTTACAAGAAGTATCGCATATAATATTTTAATTTATAAGAATAATTTATCATCGTTCCTGTTAAATAAATCTCTCATATCGCAAAGTTTCTCTCATTTCAGCAGCTCTTTTAAATCCAACAAAATATTTTCTTACATGAAACAAGCAGCAAAAATATCATAAAACTCTTGAAGAAAAGGATACGCACATCTCTAAAAACCCGTGCACTGAAGTCCCTATCCTAAAATAAAAATATACCTTACGTTTAAAAAAAGAACTATCGCAATATCTTAAACTGACCAAAAGTATCATGGGGAGCGCGTGTTGCCCCCAAATACATAGAGAGCAAAGAGCCGCAATATTATTTTCTTTTTCTTCTGCAAAAGCATAAAAATGACATTATTTCTGCCGCAAAATCGCAACAACGATGTTTTTTACCTGTCACAAGCCTAAAAAATAAACCTCAACAGGCTTTTTAAAAAACTTTTACAAAAAAACTGCGCCACGAGAAACTGAAGAATGGTGCTAAATTGCTGCAAAAGCATAAGACAATTCTCAACAGATGCGACCCTTTACAGACAAAGCATATCGTATAGGAAAGATTTATTTTATCAAAAACAGTTTTAAATTCGACAAAATGAAAGGAACCAAAAAAAGCTTTTGGCGTTACTCAAGCAGTGAAAATTTTCACTCCAATGCAAATGATCACTATGAACACACCAATACAAATATAATGAATCAAGAGGGAAAAATACCATGGCCCATAATAAAACAACACAGCACGATAAATCAGCCGTAGAAAAAGACCAACAAAAAGACCTACAAGGACAATTAGAAACGTTACGCACTGAAATTTCAGGGATTACCTCAACCCTAACAGATCTTGGTGCAAACAAATTCAACGCCGCCAAAGACAAAGCGGAAAAACTATATCACTCAGCGAAAGAAAGTGGTGAAGACATGATGTCTCAAGCAAAAGACAAAATCAGTGATCTTGAACAAACCATGAATCAATGCGTTCGCAAAAATCCTGGCAAAAGCGTTTTGTTTGCCGCAGGGGTTGGTTTTATTCTTTCTCAATTACTGCGTCGTTAAGCAATGCATAAGTTTATCGCGCCTCTTTTAAACCATCTTGTCGGTGGAGGGCTTAAAAGCACAGTCAAGCAAGTACGCCTTCAAGCAATTTTCTATGGGTTTATTGGCATTTCATTCTTCATGTCTTTGCTTTTTTTATGTACCATCGGTTTTATTGCGTTATGTTCTGTTATGAAGCCTCTTGCTGCCGCCAGTATCATGTTTTTAATTTGTCTTTCTCTTGCAGGATTAGGTCTTATTATCAGTCGCGTTCTCAAAACTTATCAACGCTATGACCAACAAAAAAAGACAGAAGAACAACGCCACAAACTCATGACAGATGCGACCGTTTCCAGCCTTGCAGCTCTCAGTCAACATCTCCCTTTTGCCAAATTGGGTGTTCCCATTCTCGGACTTGTAACTTATTTTTTGTGGAAAAAAGATAAAAAAGACCGCTTTTCAAAGTAAAATATGTAAAACTGTCACTCTAAATTCCCCCTCAGTGTGCTTTCTTTTATAGCAAAAGAAAGCACATTTTTTTCCTCATAGTCTCTTTAGCTTCTTCAAAAGCCTGAAAAAAAATCCCCTTCATTTTGCTAAAAATTCCATAGAACCGCTACACTCTCTTTCAGATTGCAACCCATATTTCATGAACATAACAACATAAGGCAAAACTTACATTAAAAATTCTGGTTTGATTTGAAGCAATTGGTTGTTTTTTGAAGGCAAGGTGTTTTCAGTTTTACCTTTTCTCTATTTTTTCATAAGCCTTTTTTCATGACCATAGGTCACATCAGTAGTTTGCATGTGTTCAGATTTTTCTGAACACTCATGTTTGTTACAATGACTATTTTGTTTAGGGGAAGGAAACGCGCTCTCCCATAGCGCTGTAGTGAGCAACCTATATGCGTAAGCGAGCTTTAAACACAACAATTTTCCATAACGAGCGTTGTCCACCAAGGACTGTGTGGATTATAATTAACTTTTTTCTGATAAGATTTGCAGTAGAATATTGTCTTGATTTTTAAATAGCGCTTGAAAAGACGCTTTATCAATAATGGTCAATATTAATTATGGTCAATGGGATTATAGCTTCCATGATCTCTTCGCCAATCTTCTGGTTGTTGAAATTGGCTCGACCATAAACCATTTTGTGCTTTTTGAGCAGCAGATTGTAGAGTTTTATAGTCTGCTGGGGATGGAAAATGATGCTGATCTTTTGTCAACACCATCAACCCTTCTGCCAGCCCCAACCGCGCCAGATCAACCCCATCTACAAAACATTGTGCATAATGAACCTGTTGAACGACACGTGCTTGCCGACAAGTAACCTTTTTATCAATTGTTTTTGAAACAAGCCAAGCCGTAACAAAAGCACCGCAAGGCCACTTAACTCCGTTGCGTGAGGCAAATTGCCTCATTTCACAGCTTTCCACACCATATAAGCGGATATCACGGATAATCTTTTTTCTCCACCCATCATCTACAAGCGTAATCATTTTAAAGGTCACACCACTTGTAACCTGTATAGCACCGGAATAGACCGGCACATTTTCTTCATAAAATTGTGATGCGAGTGGTTCTGGATGCAATACCACATTTTGTTGGTTTACGTCTTGTTGGTTTGCATAATCTATCAATTGTGACTTCGGATTTTGAACGGGGTTTCCAATTGTCTTTTCTGATCCTTTTAAAAAAGAAGTTTGAGTAAGTTGTTCATTATGTTGACTTAAATAAAAGTATCCTAAAATAATAATACAAATTAAGATAATATATTTAGGCGCTGATCGAAGATATTTTAAAAGTATCATTTTGAATATTGCTGTATTTTATTGTTCATTAAATAATAAAAGATTAAATATTATTAATTTATCGATAGAAAAATTTATTTTTTTCATTTATATGATTCCCGATTAATATTTTGAATATTAATTTCATGATCAACTTAAACATAAAGCGGGGGAATTTTCATGAAAAACATGAATAATTCGTTCATTAATGAACATACCTTACAAAAAACTATTCTATCCAACACCCAAAAGAAATGGTTAACAGCAGCATTGATGCTGTTTATTGCCTTCATGGCACTGAGTGAACCAGCATTTGCCGATGGCGGCTTCGGAAAAATTGAAACTGCTCTTCAAAAAATAGTTGATGCTTTAAAAGGACCAATTGCAAAATCAATCGCAACCATTGCGATTGCTGGTGTTGGGCTTGCATGGATTGCTGGTTATGTTGAAATGCGTAAAGCTTTCTTTGTTTGTATTGGCATCGGCATTGTTTTTGGTGCATCGCAAATCGCATCAATGTTTATGTCTTAATTCGCTTAACTTTAGCCTTTCAAAGCCATGAAAGAGCACGACAAGCTAACAGAAGATACGTTATTTCTTGCTTGCACGCGCCCTGCAATGATTGCAGGCGTGACGGTGGAAGCTATGGGATTAAATGGGATAGGAACGATGATATTGTTCATTATGGCAGGCAATATTTTTTTTCTAACCTTTGGTGTGATGCTGCATTTCATATTCAAGGAAATCCTAAAGCATGACCATAACAAATTTCGTATTCTTCTGACATGGCAAAAGACATCTATTTTTGCCAGAAATTCGAGTCTATGGGGTGGGGGAAGTATTTCTCCATTACGATTAATTCGTAATTATGAGGAATTATAATGAATAGAACAGAGCGCAAACGTGAAAAGCAGCCAGAGGCGATCATTCCTTATGTGCGCCATGTCAATAAACACATCATTGCGCTGGATTCACGCGCTCTCATGAGCGTTATTAAACTTGAAGGCATTAACTTTGAGACAGCGGATATTATTGATCTGAATGTGCTTCACGAACAGCTCAATAATCTGTTTAAAAACATAGCGGATGAACGGATAGCGCTTTATAGCCATATTATCAGAAAGCGTGAAACGATTTATCCGGATGGGACTTTCAGATCGGCATTTGCCAAGCAATTAGATGATAAATATCGCGACCGGATGATTTCACAGGAGCTTTATCGCAATGAGCTTTATCTTTCGATTTTGTGGAATCCACACGTTGATCAAACGGATAAATTAGTGGAGTTTTTCAAACGTTTAGGCAAAGCCAAGCAAGAAAAGACAGAAGTTGATGCAGAGTCCATTCGCAAGCTTGAAGATATTACCACAGATCTTATTCAAAATTTAGAGCGTTATGGTGCAAAAAGACTGAGCCTTTATGAACATGAAGGTAATATTTATTCGCAGCAAAGTGAGTTTATCCACCAATTGGTGGGAGGTCGTCGTGAACGTATCCCTCTCACATGGGGGACGATAGCTTCGACTGTTTATTCAGACCGTCTCATTTTTGGAAAAGAGATCATAGAAATACGCACCGAGGCGGCACAGCGGTTTGCGGGCATGTTTGGTTGGAAAGAATATCCAGCAAAAACTAGGGTAGGCATGGCGGATGGTTTGCTCACCCTTCCCTTTGAGTTTATTTTCACCCAATCTTTTATTTTCAAGAGCAAAAATGCTGCCAAGCAAATTATGGGGCGCAAACAAAACCAAATGGTCAATGCAGGAGATCGAGCAGGTTCACAAATTATGGAACTGGATGATGCGCTTGATGATCTTGAATCCAATCGTTTTGTTTTAGGGGAGCATCATTTATCATTGGCAGTTTTTGCTGATACGCCGCAAGAGTTAGCGGATAATCTTGCCAAAGCGCGTTCTCGTCTTACAGATGGTGGGGCTGTGATTGCGCGGGAAGACTTAGGGTTAGCGGCGGCTTGGTGGGCACAATTGCCTGGCAATTATGCTTATCGCACCCGCTCTGGTGCAATAACAAGCCGCAATTATGCAGCGCTTTCTCCATTTCATTCTTTTCCGGTTGGGAAAATAGATGGCAATGTATGGGGACCAGCGGTAGCCTTGATGAAAACCTCTGCTGGTTCACCGTTTTATTTTAACTTTCACTTTGGTGATTTAGGCAATACGTTTGTTTGTGGTCCCTCTGGTTCTGGGAAAACGGTTATTGTTAATTTTCTTTTAGCACAACTTCAAAAGCATGATCCCAATATGGTCTTTTTTGACAAAGATCGGGGCGCAGAACTTTTTGTCAGAGCGGGTGGCGGCACTTATATGCCCTTGAAGAATGGTAGACCGACAGGCATAGCACCGCTAAAAGGCTTAGACTATAACAATCCAGCAGATAGAGTTTTTTTACGCCAATGGATTATAAAGCTTGTTTCGTCTGAAGATCAAAAGATCAGTGAATCAGAAAGACAAGACATTACGGCAGCTGTTGAGCAGCTTGCCTTATTACCCAAAGAACAACGGACGATCTCCGCCTTACAAATGTTTTTTGACACCACGCACAGGGAGGGGATAGCGGGTCGTTTAGAAAGATGGTGTAAAGGCAATGCCTTAGGGTGGGTTTTTGACAATCCTGATGACGACATTGGCATTGATGCAAAATTTATTGGTTATGACATGACGGATTTTTTAGATAATAATGAAATTCGTCCACCCTTGATGATGTATCTTTTTCATAGGATTTTGTCTCTGATTGATGGGCGTCGTATTATCATTGTCATTGATGAGTTCTGGAAAGCCTTAGAGGATGATTCCTTTAAAGCCTTTGCGCAAGACAGGCTGAAAACTATCCGTAAACAAAATGGTTTGATGTTGTTTGCAACGCAATCTCCCAAAGATGCGATCAATTCGACCATTGCTCACACCATTATAGAGCAATGCCCCACACAGATTTATTTTCCCAATCAAAAGGGCAATCATGGGGATTATGTAGAAGGTTTTAAATTATCGGACAGAGAATTTAACCTGATACAATCAGAATTAAGCCGTGAGTCACGGCGTTTTCTCATCAAACAAGGACAAAGTTCAGTTGTAGCAGAACTAAATTTACGCGGCTTTGATGATGAAATAGCCATTTTAAGTGGCACCACCAAGAATATTGAACTCCTAGAGACCATTATGGATGAAGTTGGACAATCTCCAGAAAAATGGCTTCCTATTTTTCAAGAAAGGTCAAAGCAATGAAAAAACTTTTATTGGCAACAGCTCTTTGCGCAATTTCTTTGGGTTTAACAACCAATTCATTTGGTTTTGGCGGTATTGTATTTGATCCCAAGGCTTTTGGACAAATGATTAAACAAGTTCAACAAGGCCAACAACAGCTTAACAAGTTGCAAGAACAAATTCAACAAGGTGCACAACAGCTTGAGCAATTAAAGAGCCAACTCGATCAAGCGAAACAGTTATATAACTCCTTAAATGTCAAGCCTGACATTTCGGGATTGAAAGAGATGTTTAACAAGCAAGGGAGCAGTGGCGCCCTTCCTTCAGATTTTAACCACTTTCAACAATCAATGGGCAGTGGTGGCGGTGGCGGCGGCGGTGGCAGCAAAAACACGCAAAAATGGCAAGAAGAGCTTAAATACAAAGAGCCCGCAGGGGGCGCAGGATCAAAAGAGGCAGTAGATGCTTTTTACGCACAAGAAGTGAAAAAAGCCGAACAGAACACGGTAGGACAAGCAGCAAAAGGCCAAGACGTCTACGAAGAAGCCAGTGAAACACAAAA
The DNA here is from genome assembly GCF_042194935.1 of Bartonella sp. CL71SXKL. Taxonomy (NCBI): domain Bacteria; kingdom Pseudomonadati; phylum Pseudomonadota; class Alphaproteobacteria; order Hyphomicrobiales; family Bartonellaceae; genus Bartonella; species Bartonella sp. CL71SXKL. Next base: position 38,769 of record NZ_JBHINI010000004.1, read on the forward strand.
AAAAATTACCAAGCTCCTTGACGAACTTGGAAGTACTGAAGATGCGGGTAAAATTCAAGGCATTCAAGCACAATTAGCAGCGGTACAAGCAGACCTCCAAACAAAAATACTCCAAATGCAAGCTGCCATGATGATTCAACAAGCAGAAGAAAAAGCGGCAAAACAACGTGAAATGGAAGAATTTAAAGCACGATACAAAGCTTTAGCCAAAACACTGCGTGGTCAATAAAGAGTAAAAAAGAGGGGCTTAAATATGAACAAGATCATCATAACAACATTGCTACTTTGCACAGGGCTGATCACGGCTGGTTGTGAAAAAACCCATAGCGTAGAAGAATTTAAGAAAGATCACAAATTATACGAAAAATGGAAAATGAAATGTATGACATCAGGGGATCTCGATTCGCAAAATTGTAAAAACGCAGAGCAAGCTTATCGTGAGAGTCTTCCAACATGGGGATGGGGGAGAACTGGCTCTACAAATGACGATAAACAAGAATCTGAAAAGAAACAGGACAATAAATAATGAATAAAGTTCTCATAACAACATTGCTACTTTGCACAGGGCTGATCACGGCTGGATGTGAAAAAACCCACAGCGTAGAAGAACTTAAAAAAAATAAAAAACTGATGGAAGAAGTATTACTGAAATGTTTGACGTCAGGGGATTTGAATTCGAAAAATTGTAAAAATGCAGAGCAAGCTGAATTTGAAACCCGTAAAAATTGGAGAGGCTTTGGCTCGACAAATGACGATAAACAAGAATCTGAAAAGAAACAGGACAATAAATAATGAATAAAGTTCTCATAACAACATTGCTGCTTTGCACTGGGCTCATCACGGCTGGATGTGAAAAAACTTACAGCGTCGCAGAATTTAAAAAAGATGAAAAATTACGCCTAGAGTGGGATGCTAAATGTGGATTTGCAGGAACTTCAAAAAATTGTGAAAACATGCGGTTAGCATTTTTAGAACTTCAAAAAGAATATGAAGCAAAAGCAGCAGAAAGAGAGCGTCAAGCGGAAGAGAACCTTCATGAAGCATTAAAAAAAGCTAGAGCTAAAATAATGTCCGATCTTGAAAAAAGAGAAGCTGAATATCAAAAAAGGCAAGCTGAAGAAGAACAAAAAGCAAAAGAACAAGCCGAACGAGAAGCAGAAGAGCGCGCTAAACAACAACAGGACAATAAATAATGAATAAAGTTCTCATAACAACATTGCTGCTTTGCACAGGGCTCATCACAGCTGGATGTGAAAAAACCTATAGTGTTGCAGAATTTAAAAAAGATAAAAATTTACGCGATGAATGGAGACGTAAGTGTGGATGGACAGGAGATTCACAAAATTGTAAAAATTTAGACAAAGCAATAGAAGAAGTACGTCAAGAAAATTTTGATAACTATCTAAATAAATATCGTAAAAATGACGATAAACAAAAAATGAAAGAACAATCTGAAAAAGAACAAGACAAAGGCAATAACTAAATCAGTAAAAACATTTATGGCAACATTATGTCTGTGTCCTAGATTTATCATCACTGATTATAAAAAACCAGAACATAGCATAATTTAAAAATTGTGCTCAAACCTTGTAAAACTGAAAGGAAAAAGGGGAAATATCTATGAATAAAGTTCTCATAACAACATTGCTACTTTGCACAGGGCTCATCACAGCTGGATGTGAAAAAACCTATAGCGTCGCTGAATTTAAAAAAAATCCAAAATTATTTGATGAATGGGTCACGAGATGTGGAGGGATAGGAACTTCAAAAAATTGTGAAAACCTAAGAGTAGCAGGCGCTGAACTTGAGAAAGAACGTCGGGCAAAAATTGACGAAGAAAATCGCAAAATAGATGAAAAATTTAAAGCTGAACAAAAAGCTTGGATTGAAAAAATTGAAGCTGATACTAATAGATTACGAGCAGAACGAGAAGCAGAAGAGCGCGCTAAAGCTAAACAACAACAGAATAACAATTAAACTATAAAAAAACACGATGAAGAGCGGAGCATCTAAATGGCAATAGTAACAAAAGGCATATTCACTAAGATAGACAATATGTTGATGGAGCCACTTACAAGGACAATGGATAGCATCTATTGCGCTTTAGCTGCTCAACTTAAAGAACCTTACAGACTATACAATAGATTTATGGCAAGATTATGTCTCTGCCCTAGATTTATCATCACTGGTTATAAAAACCGATAACACAAGCATAATTTAAAGATTGTGCTCAAACCTTGTAAAACTGAAAGGAAAAAGGGGAAATATCTATGAATAAAGTTCTCATAACAACATTGCTACTTTGCACAGGGCTCATCACAGCTGGATGTGAAAAAACTCACAGTGTAGCAGAATTTAAAAAAGATAAAAATTTACGCTTAGAGTGGGATGCTAAATGTGGATTCGCAGGGACTTCAAAGAATTGTGAAAACATGCGGTTAGCATTTTTAGAACTTGAGAAAGAACGTCAGGCACAAGCTGAAGAAAGAAGCCGGAAAGCGGCAGAGCGCTTCAACAAAGCGATGGATGAACTTATGGAGCAACAAAAAGCTGAACATGAAAAATGGAAAGCTGATTTTGAAAAAAGAAAAGCTGATTTTGAAAAAAGACAAGCTGAAGAAAAAGCAAAAGAACAAGCCGAACGAGAAGCAGAAGAGCGTGCTAAAGCTAAACAACAACAGGATAATAATTGAAGCAGAAATGATCATATTTGCAGACATTAAATAAAACGGACGTGCAATGGCATTTGAAAATGTAACTGTATTTACTCGGATGGATAGTTTTGTAATAAAGACTCTTGAAGATGTAATGAATAAAACTATTAATAATCTCTCATTAAGTTTAAGTGCTCCGCTTAAAGCATCTTGTACAATTTACATTATATTTATGGGATACAATATCATCTACGGGCGTTCTTCCATGCCCTTATGGGAATTTATAGCGACAACTTTCAAACTCGGTATCATTGTTACACTCGCCACAAAAGCCGGTATTTATAATGCGTGGGTCAGGGATATATTTTTCAATGATCTGCCGAATGCCATTGCAAATGTCACACAAGGTGCAGCACACTCGGATCAAAATATATGGGACAATATGCTAAGACAAGCTGGTGCACACGTTTTTGACGCATCAGATCAGTACACAGGATGGACTGAAACGGGTAAGTTTCTTGCGACATGGCTTGCTGGTTTTGGCTGTTTAGTGGATGCCATTATAGTTTCTGCAGTTGGTTTTATCGTCTCAATGTTTGCTAAACTTGGTTTATTTCTTGTCCTATCGATAGGACCACTTTTTATAAGCCTTGGTCTGTTTTCCCCAACAAGGCGTTTTACAGAAGCATGGTTAGGACAAGTTGCAAACTTCATCATTTTGCAGGTATTAGTCGTGTTGCTTGGCGGTATGTATGTCAATCTTGCAATGCAAATCTTCTCAGTAAATCTTGAAGATATAATGCTTTCCTTAATTAATTTCTCAGCTGTTGGCTTTTGTGGTATTTACCTTTTCATCAAATTACCTGATATAGCATCAGCTTTAGCCTCGGGCGGTGCTTCTCTCACAAGTGCAATAACGGGAACGCAACGCGCTGGAAAAGAAGCTTGGCGCGCTACTAAATTTGCAGGCAACACAATAATGAAGGGTGTTAAAAAATTAGCATCACTATTAGCAAAGGCCTAAGTTCAAATGCGGAAATTTAAAAAAATTGGGATTATCTTACCATTTCTCTTTCTCAGTGGCTGTGTGTCTTCACCAAACACACTGAAGTCACTCCCAAAATGTGATGGATATTCTAAACGTCCACTCAACAGATCAATGTGGAATTGGGAAGGGAAAAAACCCACGCCCACACCCATTATCATCAGTAACAACACCCCTTCATCCCTAAAAGAAGGGAAGCTGGAAATGCTTCTGGCACAAAAATTAACGGATGAAGAAATCAAATCTTACAAAAATTGCGGGCAAAAAGCATGAAAGAAAAAGACATAGAACAATACATTGCTGAAGCGCGCTCGTTCGATCAAGATCGCATGCTCGCCTCACGCCGCACCACCCGCGTCTCGCTTGCCATTGCCGGCATCGCCGTTGCGGTTGCAATACTGTCTTCTCTCGCGGTCATCACCCTCACGCCCCTTAAAACCGTGGAACCTTTTGTCATCCGTGTAGACAATTCAACCGGCATTGTCGAAGTTGTGGAATCCTTAAAAGAAGGTCCCACCAATGTCGACGAAGCAATCACACGCTACTTTGCTGCAAAATATGTCCGCTCCCGTGAAGGCTTCACCACAGAAGAAACACAACACAACTTCCAAACCGTCTCCCTCCTCTCTTCTTCTGAAGAACAGGAAAGATTTGCCAGCTGGTATGGAGCAAGAAATCCCCAAAGTCCTCAAATTCTCTATAAACACGCCGCCGTTACAATAACAATAAAATCAATCTCCTTTATCAATGACGATGTCGCCCAAGTGCGTTACTACAGAACCATTCATGACAACGACAACAACAAAGAATTCATCACCCACTGGGTTGCAACACTTACCTTTGAATATATCAATGCCCCTATCTCTGTCCAAAACCGTTTGATAAATCCTCTAGGGTTTATTGTTAGTGAATATAGAACCGATCCGGAAGTGGTCAACTGATCATGACAAAAAAAATTCTTTTTTTCATTCTTAACATCGCTATTACCCTTTCTTTAACGCCTAGCCATGCCAGTATTTTTCCCACTCGTGCGCCAAGCGATAGCCGCATTCGCTTTATCAACTATGATGCCTATAATGTCACAAAAATTATTGGCTCCATACGCTCATCGGTACAAATAGAATTTTCTCCCAATGAAGAAATTGCCCATGTGGCAATTGGCAACAGCGTTGCATGGGAAGTCGCTCCCGCTGGCAATATTCTTTTCCTCAAAGCGCGGGAAGTCCAACCCATTACCAATCTCCAAGTCGTCACCACAAAGCTTGATGGCTCAAAGCGCTCCTATCAATTTGAACTGATGGTCAAAGATGGAGAAATTTCATCTGGACAAGAAACATATTTCCTTGTGAAATTTCGCTACCCACAAGAAGAAGCAGAACAAAGAAGACTCGCAGCCCTTATGCGACAAGAAAAACAACAAGCCCAGCGTATCGATAATGTCTTCAACGCTTCTGAAACCTACGGACCTCGCAATTGGGCTTACACCGCTCAAGGCTCTATCACTCTCGAACCCTCCTCCGTTTATGACAATGGCAAAACCACAACATTTACATTTCCAGACAACCAAGAAATCCCTGCCATTTACATTGTCAGCAATGACGGTACAGAATCGCTGGTTCCCAAAACCACAAGAGGCAACATGGTGATTGTCCATGCCATTAGCGCACGCTTCACCCTAAGACAGGGAAAAAACGTCCTATGCGTCTTTAACGAAGCCTATCAACCAAAAGGCACAAATCCAAATACCGGAACAACCTCACCATCTGTTGAACGTAAAATTGCATCAGATCTTTAAATAAGCGGGAATTGAAGGGGACAACACATGAGTGATAAATCAATCATCGAAGATCGCGGATCTATTGGGGATGGCAAAAACAATAGCGCCAAAAGCGCTGGCAAAAAAATAGTTGTCGCAATAGCCTGTATAGGAATCTGCGGCTATGTGCTCTGGAACATCTTATCCTCCCCCACAGAACAAAAAGACACCGCAAAAGCTCATAAAAAACAAGAAAAAAGCTTTCACAATTCCCTCGCCCCTTTAGAGCTCGCGCCCTCTGACCCGCGTGCCAACATAGCGCCAATAACCTTACCACCCCCACAACCACTCGCACAAGAACCCAAAAAAGATGACCCACTACTTGATGCCGCAAGACGTGCCCCTGTTCTCGCTTTTGCCAAAGGCTCTAAATCTCAATTAAAAGACATCGTCAACACGACTCTCAACCCCTTTGAAAAATTCCATGCCCTTGAAAATCTCGCGAATGCGCAAAATTCTCCTGCCCTTCAAGACACACAAAATTTTGCAACCCTATTAAAGCCTACCAAAACAGAAGAAGCAAAAGCAAAAGCAAAACTCATCGGCAATAGAAACTTTATCATCGCCATGGGAACCTCTATTCCCTGTATCTTAGAAACCGCATTAAACAGTGAGCAACCAGGCTTTGCAAGCTGCATCATCAACCGTGATATCCTCTCTGACAATGGGCGCGTTGTTTTGCTTGATAAAGGAACCCAAGTGATTGGCGAATACCGCGGAGGGATAAAACAAGGTCAATCTCGCCTCTTTGTACTCTGGACAAGAGCAAAAACCCCAACCGGTGTCATCATCGACCTTGCCTCACCCGCAACCGACAGTTTAGGCAGAGCCGGTTTTGATGGCAACATCAACACCCATTGGTGGGAACGCTTTGGCTCTTCCCTTTTACTCACCGTTATTGATGGTGCCACAACAGTTTTAACAAATAAAATAGTAGGCAATTCCAATAAAGGAGGTTCAAACAACTCTGGAGGCGGCGGTTTTGAAGGCGCAAACAACACTGGAAAAGAGGCCGCCAGTATTGCTCTTGAAAATCAAATCAACATCCCTCCTACCCTAGAAAAATTTCAAGGCGAACTGGTCAACATCTTTGTAGCAAAAGATCTCGATTTTTCCTCTGTCTATAAACTAGTCGTAAAGAGCAAAAGAAACCGCTCTACTCCCAGCTATTCCTTTTTTCATTAAGCCAATAAAGTCACATTATGCCATCAGCAAAAAATGCAGAACGCGCCTCCATCGTTTTAACAAAATTAAAGATCTTAGATGACTTCCTCAATGATGACAATTTATTTGAAATTGTCATCAATCGCCCTGGCGAAGTAATCGTTGAGGGTCCCAATGGTTGGCAAACCCACATCTTAAAAGAGCTAACCTACAGCGAACTAGAAGGGATTGCAAAAGTTGTTGCTGCCTACACAACACAAAAAATCAGTGTAGAAAACCCCGTTCTCTCCGCAACACTGCCAAACAACGAACGCATACAAATTGTTATGCCTCCAGCAGTTGCAGCCAATACCATTAGCATGACCATTCGTAAACCTTCATCACGCACTTTTTCTCTTGAAAGTTTACATGAAAACAATCTTTTTTCTGTTGCCCAAAACACCAGTTTCACACCCACGCAACAAATGACAGAACGGTTATCCGAACTCTCTGATACAGACAAAAAGCTAACAGATTTGTTTCTGGCCAAAGACTTTTGCACCTTTTTAGAAAGAGCCGTTATTACACAACAAAATATCTTAATATCGGGCAAAACCGGTTCTGGTAAAACAACCCTCTCCAAAGCTTTGATTGCAAAAATCCCTGACTATGAACGAATTCTCACCATTGAAGACACGCCAGAACTTGTCGTTCCGCACGCCAACAAAGTGCAGCTCTTTTATTCAAAAGATAACCAAGGCTTAGCAAAAGCAGGCGCAAAAGAACTGCTTGAATCAGGCTTACGCATGCGCCCCGACAGAATCCTTCTACAAGAGCTGCGTGATGGTACAGCCTTTTACTACATCCGTAATGTCAATTCTGGTCACCCCGGCTCCATTACCACCGTCCATGCCTCAACAGCCCTTGCAGCCTTTGAACAAATGACCCTTTTAGTCAAAGAAAGTGACGGTGGTGGTAATTTAGCACGCGATGATATCCGCGGCTTATTAATCTCGATGATAGATGTCATCATCCAATGTAAACGCCTCGAAGGCAAATTTCGTGTAACAGAAATCTATTACGACCCCTTCAAACGCCGTGATGCTTTTTAAAAAAACAAGCACCCTCACACCCTTTTTTATAAGCAAAAACTATACCAATAGAGCTTTCTTAAAAACACGATTATAAGCCGCGGATATCATCGCGTGCTAAATTACCACCATAGATTCAAGTTCATTTTCAATGAATTGAAAGCAAAAAGAAGTAAAAATATCATCCCCATTCCCAATCACGAATGCGCCCCACAGGAAAACCAAAACGTGACGAAAATGATATCTATAACCCTATATTTTTTCTGATTTTTTTTGAAATCAACATTTGCAGGAATATAGATACCAAATTTAGTATCCGCTTCACCTTTAGCTTCAGACAAGAGCTTCACGAGCACCTTGTAATATACGAGATCCTGCTTTATGTGCCTTATCCATTATTATTCTTTTCGATATTCATCAAGGCGCAATATAAAAATTTTCTTCAACGCATTCCTCTCTGATTTTGTCAAATTACCTCAAGATGATTGACTGTAAATATCTTCGATCAACACCGGAATATTTTAACCACCAAAAAAGGGTATAACTTTATATCCCCCACTTTTACTCTTATGCTTTTAAACCTAACTTTCCTTGGCTTTCTCTCATACCTTGCATAAGACCACCAGCATCTGAATGAGTAGCAATAAAAGAAACAATATCAAATAATTATTCAGGCGATATGCCTTCTTCTTTCACAGAAATTCAATAAGCTGCCATTTCAATCACGGTTTGCATACATCATTCAATATACGGAAACACCCATAACGATAATGATGTAAATGAAAAGCTAATTTGAAGTGAATGATCAGAAATATCAAATATCCAAATGACAAAACAAATCTTACCTATCTTCAGCTATATCTCTTTACCCTTGTCACTTCTCTTAACCCTTGTCACTTTTCTCGAAAGTTTTAAGCGTTTTCGCATTAGAAATAGACATATCAAACGGCAATCCTTTTTCATGAACAACTTTTGTCAAAGCAATACGGATGAAATCAGACACCGTAAGTCCTAAACTTGCTAATATCTCACCGGATTTTTTTTAACGCCCTATCTATGCAGGCACGTACAACATCTTTTGTCACACCCATATTAAACACCTCCTTTGATTACCTCTCTTTTACCGTATGGCTTAATCGAGTTATGAAAATAAGATTTTATTCCTTGTCTTATCCGCGTTACATCTTTTGACCTTGTACGCTCATACGCATGATTTAGCTCTTGTATACGTCTCTGTTGCAAAAACTTAACTGCCATTTGAAACTCTTTTATGCAATCTTGATCATGAGACTGTTGTTAAGGATTTTTTTTTGATAGATCATAATTTGTTTGCATAGCAAGCCAAGCACGTGCTGTGCTTACACCAGCCATTTCAAGCCTAATAGCAAGATTAGCACTCATAGCGGCTTTTCCATTTAAAACTCTAGAAAGTGCTACACGAGATATACCAAGCCACTCTGCTGCTTCATTAACGGATAAACTAAGCTCTTTGATCACATCTTCTCACAATAATTCACCGGGATGTGAAGGATTCTTCATCATTGTTTAGACCTGCTTTTTGATGACAATCCAGATAATCAACCATTTCGACATCTATGCTATCAAAGCGAAATATTACGCGACAATTTCCATTTACAGTAATTGACTAATAATCCTTGAAATCACCTTTTAGCAGATGTAATCAAAAGGACGGATAACTCAAAATCTTTTGGCGATACATCTCCTTCAAGAGCACTTAGAATACGCTTTAATTTTTGAGCATGGGCGGTTCTAATCCCTTCAGTCGTACCAGTATTATAGAAGGCTTCAATCCTTTTATGTTTAAATCCTAAAATCATAAATGAATATAGAGTGTCCCCCTCCAAGATCCAAAAAATGTTCATTATTTTTTACATCACATGGCTTTTTTACTTTATAAACATTAGAACTGTCGTGAAAAAATCGATCATTCTCATCTCTTTCTCATTATTCTACTAATTATTGGAAAAGTATAAGTTCATAATTAGGAGGAGCTAAACGTAATAGGAGCGTATCATATCTCCAATTGGCAGCGGCACTTAGAAACATCAAGATGATATAACCACAATGACCATTGCTGTTTGATGTTCATGGGGCGCTGCACCCGCTGTATGTCCAGTAAAAAGAATGAATAACACTAATAAACTCCCCCCCTACAAACTCTGTTAAACTAATAACCGGTTTACGAATAAGTAAAAGAAAAAGGAAAATCAAAAAAGGCATATTTTTTATATCTTACGAACTATAGAGAACTCTATACGCATTGTAGTTATTAGAATTAGACTTTTCCCTTTTTTATTTAATTTGTTCGTAGATAGAGTATCCATTACCGTTATTACATCACTAACAAAGTTAATAATCATACCTTTTGTAATTGCCAAAATCCCGCATTAAAATCAGACCTTTATTCAAAGATGATCTGATAATTTTCTCAAAAAAATCAAGATTCCTCAAGTGCAGTCCCCATGCGTACATCATGATGAATAATAACATCCATCAACTCTGTCACGACAGTGTCCAATACTTCTCGTGCATCGCCTTCAGCCATAAGGCGGATAACCGGCTCAGTTCCAGAAGCGCGGATCACCAGCCGTGCCTCTTTTCCCAACCGCTTCTCTGCTTGATCAATGGCCGTTTTGACGGGATTTTTTTTCAGGACATTTTTATTTTTAATCGTTACATTTTTTAAAATTTGCGGTACAGGTTCAAACCGTTTACACAATTGGCTCATAGGGCTTTGACTTTCCTTCATACAGGCTAAAATCTGCAATGCAGCCACCAAGCCATCACCCGTTGTACCAAAATCACTGAGCACGATATGGCCAGAAGCCTCACCACCAACATTATATCCCTTTTGGCGCATGGCATCGACAACATAACGATCTCCAACTTTTGTCCTTACAAGGTGCAACCCTTTGCTATTCAAGAAACGTTCCAGTCCAAGATTTGACATAATCGTTGTGACAACACCATTACACCGTAATCGTCCCATTTTATGCCAATTTTCAGCAATTACAGCAATCAACTGATCTCCATCAACCGTTTGTGCTTTTTCATCAACAATGAGAACACGATCTCCATCTCCATCAAGAGCAATCCCCACATCAGCACGCACTTCATGCACTTTTCGTTTTAAAGAGCTTAAATCGGTTGATCCACATTTTTGATTAATATTGGTCCCATTGGGTTCATCATGAATAGCAAAAACCTCAGCCCCCAATTCCCATAAAGCACGGGGAGCCGCTTTATAAGCAGCCCCATTGGCACAATCCACAACAATACGCACAGTATCTAAGCGAACATCACGCGGCAAAGTTCGTTTGGCATATTCAATATAACGATAAATATCCCCCTCAACCCGTTTTGCATAACCAATTTCGGCAGAACTTGCTAAAGATTTTGAAAGATCTGTATCGATCAATTGTTCAATTTTGGCTTCCATATCATCTGAAAGTTTAAAACCATCAGGACCAAAAAGTTTAATTCCATTATCATAGAACGGATTATGAGAAGCAGAAATCATCACTCCAAGATCCGCTCGCAAAGAGCGGCAAAGCATTGCAACAGCAGGGGTTGGCACTGGACCCAATAAAAAAGCTTCCATCCCCGCAGCAGTCAATCCTGAAACCAAAGCGTTTTCCAACATATAACCAGATAATCGTGTATCCTTGCCAATCACCACACGATGAGATTGATGTTGTGAGCGAAATAAAACCCCTACAGCCATCCCCACCTTCATGGCAAAATCGGGTGTCATAGGAAATGAATTGGCTTTCCCCCGAATTCCATCTGTACCAAAATATTTTTGCACCATGCCTCTTTCCTTTAATATATAATTCTTCCCTTGGCTTTTCCTTAAACCCCTAACAAGCCCCCTTGGTACAATAGTCCCCCCGCTCCCCATATAAAATCAGATCATTGATCTAAACCTTCATGCATTTAAACAATCAAGCCCCCTATTCACCATCTACACATCTAAACCACTCTCAAGCAATTATGTTTACACCCTTCCACATAAAAGCAATATTATCTCCTCAAAATGCTCTATACACCCCTTTAATACAACCAACGGATAATCTCACACACTTGCTAAATCCGTAAAGAAACCCAGCACCAAACCTCATACCCTACAAAATCAGCAAGGAAATCTATCGCCTAACCTCACAACCCTACCACATTAGAAAAGCAACAGTCCACCTCGCCTTGTAGCATGCTAAAGCCGTCATAATACAACGGCTTTGCTTAATTTTTTGCTTCCATATTTTTGCAAATATTACAAGAAAGGCGCAAACAAAACTTGCGCCTTTCTCAAAAAAATTAGAAGTTTTCCTAAAACATCGTCACTCAAGCGGTATTAAATAATTCTTATTTTTCTTTATCATCTCCCGCAGTATTGGACTTCTTTTCAGCATTACTTTTAGAGCGGTTGACTGATTTTGTAGTACCTTTTGTGCTTTGTGCTTTTTTCTCAGTCTCATCCGATTGCACTTCTTTAGACTGAGCCTCCTTAAGCACAACATTACTGGATTTTGCTGTTTTTTTTCCAACAGCTGCCTCTGCTTTGTCTGCCTCGCCTTTATCGGTCTCTACTTTATGAGGCGCTGTTTTAGAGACTGCTTCAGCGTTTTTTTCATCTACCACTGTTGTCTCTGTCTTCATTTTTCCAGTTTTTGGAACAGAAGACCCCCGTGGCGCAGCACCCTCATCTTTCTGTGTGCGTGAAGGAGGCTTTCCTGCAATAACTTCGTTAATTTCAGCTCCCGTTAAAGTCTCATATTCCAACAAACCTTGTGCCAAAGCAAACCATTCTTTTCTTTTTGTTTTCAAAATGTTTGTCGCATTTTTATAGGCATCATCAATAAGCTTACGCACTTCCATATCAATCATGCGCGCTGTTTCTTCAGAGACATTTTGTGTTCGCGCAACAGAATGACCCAAAAAGACTTCATCTTGGTTATCGCCATAAGCTACATTTCCAAGCAGATCAGAAAATCCCCACCGTGTGATCATTGCACGTGCTAATTTCGTTGCTTGCTCAATATCAGAAGAAGCACCGGAGGTGATATTTTCCTTTCCAAACTTTAATTCTTCAGCCACACGTCCACCCATCATAATAGCCAAACGAGAAATCATCCACCGATAACTCATAGAATAGCGATCGCCTTCAGGCAATTGCATCACCATTCCCAATGCTCTTCCCCTTGGAACGATTGTTGCTTTGTGGACAGGATCAGCAACCGGCACATTAAGAGCCACAATAGCATGTCCTGCTTCGTGATAAGCAGTGAGTTCTTTTTCCTCTTGTGTCATAGCGGTTGAACGACGTTCAGCCCCCATCATCACCTTATCTTTGGCATCTTCGAATTCTTGCATCGTGACAACTCTTTTATTACGGCTCGCAGCCATAAGAGCAGCTTCATTGACCAGATTCATCAGGTCCGCACCGGAAAATCCTGGTGTTCCCCTTGCCAAAATTTTCAAATCAACGTTAGGCGCTAAAGGCACGTTGCGCACATGCACTTTCAAGATTTGCTCACGCCCAGAAACATCAGGGTTTGGCACAACAACTTGCCGATCAAAACGCCCTGGTCTCAATAAAGCAGGATCAAGGACATCAGGACGGTTTGTTGCGGCAATAAGAATAATACTTTCATTGGGCTCAAATCCATCCATTTCGACAAGCAACTGGTTTAAGGTCTGTTCACGTTCATCGTTTCCACCGCCAAGACCAGCCCCCCGATGGCGCCCTACAGCATCAATTTCATCGATAAAGATAATACAAGGTGCATTTTTTTTAGCCTGTTCGAACATATCGCGCACACGGCTTGCCCCAACACCAACAAACATTTCAACAAAATCAGACCCTGAAATGGTAAAGAATGGCACATTGGCTTCACCTGCCACAGAACGTGCTAGCAAAGTTTTACCGGTTCCTGGAGGACCAACAAGCAAAACACCGCGTGGGATACGCCCCCCTAAGCGTTGAAATTTTTGTGGTTCGCGTAAAAATTCAACAATTTCTTGAAGATCTTGCTTTGCTTCTTCAACGCCAGCAACATCTTTAAAGGTAATACGTCCTTGCGCTTCATTAAGCAATCTTGCTTTCGATTTCCCAAATCCCATTGCACCACGTGATCCATTTTGCATTTGCCGCATAAAAAAGACCCACGCCCCCACGATAATAATAACAGGTAATAAGGAAAAGAGGAGATTGAGGAAAATGCTATTTCCAGAGCTTTCAGGAATAGCTTTAACATTGACGTTTTTGCTTTCCAACTTTTGTATCAAACCTGGATCGCGAGGAGCATAGGTTGAAATAGCTCTATGTTCAATGGTTTTCCCTGTTAATTTTTGACCTTGAATGGTCACAGATTTCAACTCATTATTCTCAACTTTTTGCAAAAATTCAGAATAGGAGACTTCTCCACCACCAGAACGTTGGCTATCTCCATTAAAGAGAGAAAACGACACAATCAAAATCAAGGCAATAACTCCCCAAATAAGGAGAGAGCGGTAATTGGAATTCATATTCAGCCCACTTAATCAAATATAGATTTCAAACAGTTCCCCTTAACATATAACCTTGTCAGCCCCTTGCCAAGGGATGAGAAGCTGTTTATTTTCTTTTAGAGTAATTTTCCTTTATCTTTTCACCTCAATATTAAAAAAAGGTTCCACAACATTCACCAAGGCAGCATCTTCTCGTGAGGAAAGCCAATCGAAAGGTGCCATAATCCGCTTGACGATAACATGTTTATGAATAACTGCTTGAGAAATCAACTCTGGAATATCATACCCTTTATGATTTGAGATCATCAGCAGCGATTGTAAAGAGGGAAAATGAGGCTTTTCAAGCTCAAAATCGCTATTTTTTAATAAAAATTTCAGCTGTTCTAAATTTGCGGCTCCAACCTTTATAGCCTCATATCCATGATTTGTGATATGATAGCGCCCATCCCATATAAAAGTTTTATCTGGCTCAACGATAGCCTCTTTCATATTTCGCCCTTCACGCCACAAAGAAATTCCGTGCTTGTTATATTCAATAACAGAACCCGCATAAGTAAAACGCTTCTTTTCTGGAGAATCGAGACAGAGTTTTTGAACAAGCATGCTTAATTTCTGATTGGGGAGCAAATAAAATCCCCCTCCCATCAGCACAGCAAAGAGCCCCACCACGAAAGGAAAACTGGAATGTTTCTGTAAAAACAGCGCAGGCTTTGCTATGAAACAACGCCCATGTTGGACAGTAATATCCAGCGCTAAGATCAAATCAGCAATATTTTTGGCTTGTTGACGACGCTGCAATGCGGCTTCATTTATTTTTTGAGCAATATAAGCCAATTTTTGTGGAGAAAGAGATTGACGCACGCGCACACGTTCAAAATTGCGATCTTCATTGGTTGGATCATCAATCCATGTTTGTCCTTGTAAGCGTAAATAATTCCGTAATGTTTGGCGTTTTACACCAAGGAGTGGCCGAATCAAACGCACTTTTCTATGCAACAACGCCTCACGCGGAATACAGGATAAACCGCGCTCATAAAGGGGACCATAGTTTTTTTCGGCAATATTTTTTCTCGTTTTTCTGGTATGATCCTCATCACGTATACCCTCGGCTTCACCGCGCAAAGCACCAGCAAAACCACTGGCATAAACCTCATCGCGCATAGCAACAGCTTCACTATATAAAGCACCTCTATTCTTTTGGAGACGTTGATACCGCATATGATAGGTCTCAACCTGATCATTGAGTGTATGCCCCGTCATAATAAGTGATGCGCCTTGTTTTTGTGCTTCTTTAACCAAGAGATCATAGCGTGCAACACGCGCGCTGGAAGCAATATGCGTCTTTGGCTTTTCGCCTTCCCATCGCACAGTGATATGTTGAATATCATGGACACGACAAATTTTCGCAACAGTTTCTGCTTCACGCATCGATTCTTTACGCAATTGATGATCAACCGTGACAACAATCATTTCTGGAGGAAATGCGAGAGTTTCCAAATGCTCTTTGACCAAAAACATCAAAGCCAAAGAATCGCTTCCCCCTGAGACGGCAAGAATCAACTTCTGACATTGAATAAAATCCGATGTTTTAAAGAGATTTCTTGCCAGTCTAACGCACACCGAAAACGACCTCGCTGTTTATTTTGCAGGTTTACAAAAAACAGATGCTAATGTTTGTTGACGTTTTGATTTTTTCACAAAATGAGCACAATCGTCTTTATTTGGCTCAAGAGCGACCATACTTCTTGCTAATTTCAGCAAAATCTCAGAGGTATAGAGCTTCTTTTTATCTGCATACCATGCGGTAAGATAAACTTGTGCTGCTTCATGATAGCGTTTTTGCCCCAACAAAGATTCGGCCAACCAAAATAAAGCATCATCACTCAAAGAATCTTTTTTGTAACGATTTTGAAAAGCGCAAAAGCTTTTTTCAGCATCAACATAGTTAGCAGAACGAATAAAATCATACCCTTCCTTATACAAAGCTTTAGAAGAAGAAAGATTGTCACTCTGATGTGCTTCAATTGGAGCACTTACTTCATGCGCCTTGTTAAAAGGTTGACTGTTTTCATGATCATGGCTCTCCACCTTAGCTTCCACAGCAGCAACCTTTGTCTGATCACCTGTACTATGGTCCTGCTCTATCTCTTCTTTTACAGTCTGAGATTTTTCATCTACAGCAGACTTTTCAAAAGAACAAGAATAAACAGAAGAGGCTTCTGTATCAAAAAGCTCGTGAAACTGCTTGTTAACATTTTTTAGACTGTTATGCTCAAGCACCATTCGTATCTTATGCAAAAGCTTATCTAAATCATAATCTTTAAATAAAGCCTGTTGATTTTCTAAAATAATCCCTTGGTGCTCCGCAACACTAGTGGCTTTTTCCATCGCGCTAGATGCTGCTTTATCGGCTGCTTCAGGAGCTTCTTTTACAGCATCAATTGCCTTATTAACAGCGTCAGTGGCTTTTTCCACCGCGCTAGATGCTGCTTTATCAGCTGCTTCAGGTGCTTCTTTTACAGCATCAATTGCCTTATTAACAGCGTCAGTGGCTTTTTCCACCGCGCTAGATGCTGCTTTATCAGCTGCTTCAGGTGCTTCTTTTACAGCATCGACAGCCTTATTAACAGCGTCAGTGGCTTTTTCCACCGCGCTAGATGCTGCTTTATCAGCTGCTTCAGGAGCTTCTTTAACAGCATCAACAGCCTTATCAACAGCGTCAGTGGCTTTTTCCACCGCGCTAGATGCTGCTTTATCGGCTGCTTCAGGCGCTTCTTTAACAGCATCAACAGCCTTATTAACAGCGTCAGTGGCTTTTTCCGCCGCGCTAGATGCTGCTTTATCAGCTGCTTCAGGTGCTTTCTTCACATCATCGACAGCCTTATTAACAGCATCAGTGGCTTTTTCTATCACATCAGATGCTGCTTTATCAGCTGCTTCAGGCGCTTTCTTCACATCATCAACAGCCTTATTAACAGCGTCAGTAGCTTTTTCTATCACATCAGATGCTGCTTTATCAGCTGCTTCAGGTGCTTTCTTCACATCATCGACAGCCTTATTAACAGCATCAGTGGCTTTTTCTATCACATCAGATGCTGCTTTATCAGCTGCTTCAGGTGCTTTCTTCACATCATCGACAGCCTTATTAACAGCGTCAGTGGCTTTTTCTATCACATCAGATGCTGCTTTATCAGCTGCTTCAGGTGCTTTCTTCACATCATCGACAGCCTTATTAACAGCGTCAGTGGCTTTTTCTATCACATCAGATGCTGCTTTATCAGCTGCTTCAGGTGCTTTCTTCACATCATCAACAGCCTTATCAACAGCATCAGTGGCTTTTTCTATCACATCAGATGCTGCTTTATCGGCTGCTTCAGGCGCTTCCTTCACAGCATCAATTGCCTTATCAACAGCGTCAGTGGCTTTTTCCGCCGCATCAGATGCTGCTTTATCGGCTGCTTCAGGCGCTTTCTTAACATCATCAGTTGCCTTATCAACTGCATCAACTTTATCCGTATCATGTGCAGGATATTCGGAAGCCTTTCGTGCCGCACTTTGAACAAGTGAAGTAGAACAAGCTATGAAAACCCCCATATAAAAGAGTGTTTTCCAATTGATTTTACGATACATTCTTTTTTCCCCTTAAGAGCTTATTAAATAGTTGAAACAAACAATCTTCTTTTTAATGACTATTCATGTCATTCAACGTTGTCACAGCACGTCGATTTTGATTCCAACAGGAAATATCATCACATACTGCTACAGGTCTTTCTTTTCCGTAAGAAATTGTTTGAATCCGTTGTGCAGACACACCTAGAGACACCAAATAGTTTCGCACAGCAACAGCACGGCGCTGTCCAAGTGCCAAGTTATATTCACGTGTTCCCCTCTCATCAGCATGACCTTCGATCATAATAGAATAATAAGGATAATGAAGCAACCACTCTGCTTGGCGCGTTAAAATACGTTCCGCATCAGCATCAAGTGAAGAAGAATCGAGACCAAAAAACACGCGATCACCCACATTAACCGTAAATTCTTGTCCTGAACCTGGTGACATCTGATTCAAACCAGCATCATTCATATAAGCGCCATTCATACCGTTAAGTGCACCAACATTTTTTTTGCCACACCCACCCAAGCATAGTGAGAAAAGAAAGAGGATAGCTAAGGAATGAGAGATGGTTTTTTTGGTAGAGCGCATAGTCCGTTTCTCCTTGAATTTGGTAAAGAAGGGTCAATTCTTAAAAATATTTTTAAGAATAACCGTTAATTCCTAATGAAGACGAAATTTTTTCTGTTTTTTTTTCGTCCTCATTTTTACTTTTAAGTCTCTGCCAATTTTTCTTCTCTTTGGCCATTCCTCTAACATTTCCATAAGAAATGTTTCCCTTATGCGTCATGGCTTTTTATGCATCATCTTGATCTTGATCTTGACGATTTTTTTGCAGCGCGTTCAGCTTTGCAAAAACTTTATCAGCGTCAAAAGTCTTATGCAGATTGTCTTCACTCTCATTTTCCTCTAGAGCAGCGTTTTCCGTCACAGAAGCGGGAAGCAACGACCTATCTTCTTCTGCAGCAACAGGGCGATTTTTCGCCGCACGCTGGAGCTCAAAATCTAAATCGATTTGCGAACACAAACCAAGCCCTACAGGATCAAGAGGAACCAAATTTGCACTATTCCAATGGGTTCTAAGGCGGATTTGTTCAATTGTCGCTTTTGTTGTCCCAATCAACCGTGCAATTTGTGCATCTTTCAACTCGGGATGGTTTGTAACCAACCATAGGATACCATTGGGACGATCTTGGCGTCGAGAAAGAGGGATATAGCGCGCCCCTTTACGTTTTTTTTCAGGAATATGCACCCTAGATTGAGAAATTTTCAATCGTGCGTTTTGATCAGCCTCCACCCGTGCAATTTCACTGCGCGTCAATTGCCCAGAACTAATCGGATCTAAACCTTTAATACCATAAGCCGCATCACCATCGGCAATAGCTTTTACTTCCAAGACATGCAATTTACAAAATTCTGCAATCTGATCAAAAGAAAGAGCTGTATTATCAACCAACCAAACAGCTGTTGCTTTGGGCATCAAAAGTTGCGTTGCCATTTTTATAAATCCTCTTCTGCGCCTCTTCTATGAGGCAGGTTACCGCCCACTCAAGAGCACTGGAACTTTTTTATATGTTTAGGTCTCTCCAACCACTCCTAAAACAAAGCGAGGCATGGAATAAACCATTTTGCTATGAGATTACATTCTGTTATAGCGTTATTTTTGCTCAACGACAAGAGATCTCTCTTGTAATGATCCTCAACTAAGGTGTCTTTACCTTTAAGATGAATTTTCTTATAAAGGGTTTATTCGATTATTTCACCTCATGCTGTGGCACATTTATTCTGGTGGGATGCGTGCTTTATCGCCTTAAATTCTAAAGAGTATCCAACTGGAAAGAAAGCCCTCAAATAGGAAGGAAAACTATGGCAGGCCATTCACAATTTAAAAATATTATGCACCGTAAAGGGCGTCAAGATGCAATGCGCTCGAAAATATTTTCTAAACTTGCACGCGAAATTACCGTAGCAGCAAAACAAGGTGCTCCTGATCCAGCCATGAATCCACGTTTAAGGCTGGCTGTTCAAAATGCCAAAGCACAATCGATGCCGAAAGATAATATTGAACGCGCGATTAAAAAAGCGTCAGGCGCCGATGTCGAAAATTATGATGAAGTACGCTATGAGGGCTATGGACCAGGTGGCGTTGCCGTCATTGTTGAAGCTTTAACTGATAACCGCAACCGCACCGCTTCAAATGTGCGCGCCGCCTTCACAAAATCAGGAGGAGCCTTAGGGGAAACAGGATCGGTCAGTTTCATGTTTAATCGGATTGGTGAAATAATCTATAAGCCAGAAGCAGGGACAGCCGATAACATCATGGATGCAGCAATTGAAGCCGGTGCCGAAGATGTGCAATCAGAAGAAACCGGACATCATATTACCTGCGCATTTGAAGATATTGGTGAAGTTTCCAAAACACTTGAAGCAAAACTTGGTGAAGCAGAATCGATTAAAACGATTTGGAAAGCCACCACCCTTGCACCAATAGATGAAGAAAAAGCTTTGTCCGTTTTACGGCTGATTTCAACATTAGAAGAAGATGATGATGTGCAAAATGTTTATGCCAATTTTGATGTCAGTGATGAGATTTTGGCAAAATTGTCTGTATAATTCCCATCATTTGCATAAGCCCTCTCTTCATTCATGAGGGCTTCAAAAGCATCTGTCACTTCTCCTCTTTATCCGCACATATAAAAGCCCCGCGTCAATAGCGGGGAAAAGCTGTCAGTGCAACAAGAAAACCGCAATTAATTTCAGAAAACATAACCAAAAAAAGAAAGCATACAAAACTCTGTAGCCTCACGCCTTTCTTACATGCCCCAAAAATTATCCCTATATCCCCTCTCTCATTTGATCTTTTTGTTCTTTAAGATGAACCTCCTCTCCGCTCTCAAGTGATGAAAATGATCTAGCCTCTAAACAATTGGGATTTTCCTAACGTATTCCTATGACGAATCACTCATAAAATTCACTTGAAACTTAAGGCTCAACAAACATGCACTCCCCTAAATATTCGCCACGCACTTAAAAACACTTAGAATATATCAAGGAGGTTTATACGTCCTATTTATACGCCCTATATCACCACACTTCAAAGGACAGTGTTTTTATAACATCACAGAATAAAAATAAGCAAATAGAAAGCCAGAGCTGATTGTTTAGCAAAGTATTGTACAAAAAGGCGGTACATCTCTCTAATCTGTTGCGGATAAATTTTTGACTTTATGGCATTAACTTTATGGCATCGTATATTTCTAAAATAACGTCATTTATCTTAAAAATCTGTCCTTTTGCTCTTACCAATCAATCAATATTCAGACCTAAAACAACCGCGTACTTGAATAAAACACATCAAAGAGCAAAAGCCCCCCTGACAAGAGGACTCTTCACAAACAAAATCGAAGAGGAAGTTTAAAAAAATATATATAGCGACACTTTGAATAAAAAGTTGAAATCTAGAGATCTTAGAATTTTCGGCTCTATTTTTTCAAGGTATTGTTTTGAATTTTTTTAAGCATTTTCCCCCAAGGAAATTCCATTATCGATCAACAGCCGTAGATGATAGATGAAACCTACATAACTCCCCATGCACACTATAATCAATTCCTTCTTTTAAATAATTTAAAAACTATTGAGATTGTTTAAACTTGAGACTGTATTCCTTCTATATTCTGTTTTTAAGCATTTTGTTTTACTGTATATTGAGCAAAGGCGACCATGCTGGATCTGAAGCATCATTGGGAGTGGGTAATTGACGTTCATTGCGACCCGTAATATCAATCGTATAAATTTTTGGTCCCATACCGGGATTTTTGCGAAAGAACATCAGCACACGACCATTAGGGGCCCAAGTTGGTCCTTCATTGTGAAACCCCGTGGTTAAAATTCGTTCTCCTTGTCCATCAGGGCGCATAACACCGATAGAAAATTGTCCGTTTAATTGTTTTGTAAAGGCGATATAGTCACCCCGTGGAGACCAAATAGGTGTTGAATAACTCCCATCGTTTGAAGAAATACGCTGAATATCACTCCCATCCGCATTCATTTTATAGATTTGCGGCTTTCCACTACGATCTGAAGAAAAGACGATTTGTTTTCCATCCGGTGAATAAGAAGCAGAAGTATCAATAGCAGAAGTTGTTGTAAGTCGCGTCATCGTACGGGTTCGTAAATCCATGGTGTAAAGATTGGCACTCCCATCATTTTGTAACAAACTCATGATAACTTTTTGTCCATCAGAAGAAAAACGTGGAGCAATTGTCATGTTATTAAACGTTCCGATCAACTCTCTTTGCCCCATTTCAATTTGTTGGAGATAAACATGAGGTACTTGATTGTCCTCATAAGCCATATAGGTCATTTCTTGTCTTTTTGGAGAAAAACGCGGCGTAAGCACCAATTCACTTCCATCAGACATATAAATCAAATTTGCGCCATCTTGATCCATCATTGCTAAGCGTTTAATGCGTGCATTTTGGGGGCCTGTTTCATCGATAAAAACAATTCGTGTATCAAAATAACCACTTTCTCCTGTCATCTCACTATAGATCTCATCTGCGATCATATGTGCCACACGCCGCCAACGTTCTGTCGCGGTATAAAAACGCCGTCCTTTCAATTGTCTTTGTCCAAAAACATCCCATAAACGAAAATCGACCCTCAAACGTCCATCGATTTCTCTCATGACTTGCCCAGTAACTAAACCTTGCGCTTTTATTTTCTGCCAAGAAGCAAAATGCGGTTGTTTATTAGGATTAGAAATGTTTTCAAAAAAATTTGCTTTATCAAGCGGTAAAAAAAGCCCCGACCGTTCAAGATCGGCTGTCACCACAGCAGATATTTTCAACCCAATCGAATCATTGGAAATAAAGTCTGTAATTGCAATGGGAATGGGATTAAAATCAGCGCTCGAAATAGTTCCTTTCAATTGCGCATAACCCGATGAAATACTTGAAAGCCACAACCCACAAGTGACAATAAACCAAGCAAAAACTTTATGTCTCGTTATAGTCATCATGGAATGTGTCCTTTCGTTAAGCGCTTTTTTCTCGTTTATCATCTTATTTCTTGGAGGGGATCAACATTAAAGTCAAAACCTTGCCCCCATAGATCATATTGATCACGTGGGAGATCTGCATAAGGTTGGCATGAAAAGACAGCAGCATACACCTGCCTTATCATAATAGCTTGTTGACTCTCAAGGCCGCTTACGGGATCAATGATAGGATCACCCACAACCATCCCTTCACGGTCTAAATAAAATCGCAACCGCACAACCGGACGGTTTTTTAAATCGCCGCCAAGCGCCACAAGTTTAAGCTTCTGTTGAATACATCCCCCCGCAATATTGACCAATGTTTGTGCCATTTTTGTGGTATCATTAATATTTTTTCTTGCACCCAAAGCTTCTGGTGTATGAGAACGTTTTGCCCCCCCTCCTTGTGACCGCGCACGATTAAGCAAATTATTTTCCTCCAGAGCTAAAATATCTTCAATGGTCTGTTTCTCTTGGTTTTTCTTGTTAAGCTTTGGCGTATTTTGATTCAATGCAGCCTCATTCTTCCTTGGAGATTTTTCGTCAAACTTTGGTTTAAACTGTGGAAGAAGAGATTTTTCTGGAAGTACAATTTTGGGCGCTTGATGAACAATCTGCTCTGCTGGTACTTTTGGGACCGTTGGAGCCAATTCTTTTGGCGATATCATCTCTTCATTTTTGTGCGCAGGCTTGAGCGCAACCTTAGAGGCATCTTCCGGCACTCTCAAAGGCATCTCAGGTGCAACCTTGGGCGCATCCTCTGGTGCCTCCAAAGGCATCTCAGGCGCAACCTTGGGCGCATCCTCCGGTGCCTCCAAAGGCATCTCAGGTGCAACCTTGGGCGCATCCTCTGGTGCCTCCAAAGGCATCTCAGGCGCAACCTTGGGCGCATCCTCCGGTGCCTCCAAAGGCATCTCAGGCGCAACCTTGGGCGCATCCTCCGGTGGTGCCTCCAAAGGCATCTCAGGTGCAACCTTGGGCGCATCCTCTGGTGCCTCCAAATGCATCTCAGGTGCAACCTTGGGCGCATCCTCCGGTGCCTCCAAAGGCATCTCAGGCGCAACCTTGGGCGCATCCTCTGTTTTTGCTTCTAATAATTCTGGTTTTGTAAGTTCTGGTGCAAATGTTTCTGATGTGTTCTCGCTTGATGGTGGCGATGCTGTTTCAACGGGACGCGGCTTTTCCTTTGGTTGAAATGGTGCAAGACTATCTATTTGTCCCTCTCCAATATGGCGTGCATCTTCTTTCTCTTGTGGCTGCATAGTTGGTTTGACGGCAGGGACAGCACGGATAGGAGCCTTCACGGCTCCTTGTTGAGAAGAAAACTCGTCCACTAAAGGAGCAAGAGTAATGGGAATTGCTTCCAATGGTTGTGGTAAAGAGACAGAGCTTGTAAACTGAATGGCTCCCCAACTGAGAAAAATGACATGGACCACAAGGGATAAAGCCAAGCCTCGTTTCATACTATGATAGGAGTCTTTGTTCATTCTTTATGCCTTATTTATGCCTTACATTTTTTCATTTTTAATCACTCTATGCTCTTTTTAAAAAAAAAATTAAAAACAACCGGTTATGCGCAATTTTATTACTTATTATTTATTGTGCTAGACTTGCTAACGCAACTTGAGAAAACCCCGCTTTTTGAATATCCGCCAGCAGTTTTAATACCTGCTGATATTCAACAGTTTTAGCAACCCGCACAAAAACCCGTTGATCTTTTTGTGTAGCATCTGCCTCCAGAAGAGTTTTCAGGTGTGCAATCAGGGCCTGTGACGTTTCATAATAATCTTGATTAATGGCAAAGCGCCCTTGCGCGTCAAGTGAAACCGTAAGGGGTGTCTTTTGAGCTCGTACGGGACCCGCTTGACTACGAGGCAAATCTAGAGGAACACCGTTCACTAAAAGGGGAGCAGAGACCATAAAAATAATCAACAAGACCAGCATGACATCCACAAAAGGAGTGACATTGATCTCACTCATCAGTTGGCTTCGTGCATGATGCCGCCTACGTGTATTTTTGCGAGAAGAAGAAGCAACAGAAACGCCCATGGATAAGCTCCTTTTTATAAAGAGGAAGGTGCTGTGCGTGTTTCATCAATACGCCGCGATACAATTGTTGAAAATTCATCGGCAAAATTTTCTATTTGTGCAATGATGCGCGCACTTTCATGAGTCAACTTGTTATAAGCAATAACGGCTGGAATTGCTGCAAACAAACCAATAGCGGTTGCCAAAAGCGCTTCTGCAATCCCCGGCGCGACAATAGCAAGTGATGTATTTTGAGAAGCTGAAATAGAAAGAAAAGACTCCATAATACCAATAACTGTTCCAAAAAGTCCGATAAAAGGTCCAGCAGACCCCAGTGTCGCAAGAAAACTTAATTTTGATTCTATTTTTTCACTTTCACGTCCCAGCGTCAAATCCATAGCCTTATCAATTCTGCTCTGCAAACTTTTCGATGTATGGGTCCCTTTTTCAAGAGATTTTTTCCATTCAACCATTGCTGCTATAAAAACTGCGGATATACTATTGGTACGTTGACTTTTGCATGATGCATAAAGATCTTCTAGCGCTTTGCCGGACCAAAATGTACGTTCAAACTGCTTTATTTCACGCCGTATTCTCCGATACGTAAAAATTTTATCAAAAATAATTGCCCAACTCCAGATGGAAGCGAGCAGCAACCCAATCATAACACCTTTCACGATCCAACTCGCTTGCATAAACAAATGCAACATTCCAATTGTTTCCGGATTTGTTAGTTCACCATGCGGCATAATTTTTGTCCCTCTAAATGAAAGGTGTATTTTTAAAAGTTTTATAAAACAGATTATTTTATAGTTTCTAAATTTAAGTAAAAACTCTAGTCTCACATAAATCCATGCGCTAAAACAAGACTTGTTTCTTAAATTTCCTTAAAAAGTGATGACGAGAGACATCCCTCAATGCAGGCCCCTCCTCATTTCACAACAGCATTTATGAAAAATATAACGATAAGAACTTCTCCATAAATACTATAAAAATAAAAGATATAAAAATGCATAATATAAAATCTATTATGCACCACCATCTTTACGCTTATGATAAAGAACGCTAAATCATCATACGCGTTTTAAGCTTAAAATGCTGCAATAAGTCTTAGCACTTGAAAAGATTCATAAGAAGCATTTTATTCCTTTCTTAAGTGTTTTTGTACCCACTCATCAACCCCGCTTGTGACATGTAAGAAAATGTTTTTAATTAATTCGCAGCAATAGAGCTTGAAAAGAAAAAATCTTACAAGTTTCAGAATTATCTAAAAATTGCAACGCTGTGAATTATCATTATAAATAAATATGTTATCATCATGAAAAATTATGCTTTGCCTCAGGCTATTGTTTCTCTCATTCTTTAATAAGATCACACCATCGGGCAAAAAAACGACACTAAACCACCCTACCACACCTCACAACAATGCGCCTCCCCCACGCACCCCTACAAGTCCTATATAATCTAGTGTAAGTCTCATGTAATCTCATTGTGTTGTGAATTTGCCTCTTTCAATGCCTATCATCTCTCTGACACTATGGTATAACGTAAAAGCTTCTGTGATATGAAAAAAGCCTTTTCACGTCTTTACTTCATGAAAACCAGCTTCTTCGCTCTCTTTGCTCACTTGCGATATTTGATCGTTATTGCATTGAAAATGATACATAAGGAACATTTTTACAATTTTTTCAATGATTTATATTGCTCTCTTATGATGTGTAAGCAAATGATTTTAATTGTTTCAACATGAACAGATTTGAAATGTAAAGTATTTTATTCCTCTATTAGGGTTTGTACCCGTGAGAAGTGATAATTTATCTTTCTAAGTCAATATATTATATAGAATAATATGCTTTTGAAACTTTAAATCAAGAATGCATTTCTGCTTTATATACATTGATCTCTCACTCATTTACTACGCTTAGAAGCGCACATAAAGTGATGCATTATAGATAGAAATGGATGAAACACGCGCTCTTGTGATGCCAAATGACAATCCAGTAAAAAAACAAATCAAATTGCTTAAAAACACCCTTTGGGTGTTTTGAGACAATTTTCGACCTAATGGCTTATTATCACTTTATTGCAATATTGCGCTGGGTATGTGCATTTTTATAAAAACAAATCTTAATCCATTTTTTATTTATTTTTTTTGTACTTTTCGCTGTTTTCCGATGCCAACAAACCTTTCTTCAAAAGAAAGAAAATATCTTGAGTTTATAGCAGAAAATGGATGAGGCGACATTGTTTTTGAATCATAACATGGATGAGGCGTGTTTAATTTTGTGAAATATCATCTTCAATTTATTGTAGTGTTGTAGCAGAGCTGTTTTCTTTTGCTGTATCGTGTAACCTTGTTGGAAAACATTTAGGCTATGATAAATGTATAGTTTTAGATTGTAGATTACTTTATATCTGCCGATCTCTCCTAAAGCTGCTGGTTCAATGAATAATACTTTTAACCAAGAATTTTTGCAAAAAGTTCTTTGGGTAAACGTCGCGGTTTTGCCTCCTCATTAATCAGAGCAATTTCAACTTTGGCTGTTACCAACGTGGTCATCTCATGCAAAATAGATTGCTCCATAAAAAAGCGTGCCCCTTGGATATGAGTAACACGTGTTTTAACGACTAAAAGATTATCAATTTTAGCTGGTCTTGAAAAATTAATTTCCATATGACGAACAACAAAAAACAGTTTTTCTCCCTCAACCCCTGCTGCTAACATCTTATTATTAAAACCGGCATCTCGTAAAAACTCTGAACGTCCTCGTTCAAAAAACTCAAGATAACGCGCATGATAAACCACACCGGAAAAATCTGTATCAGCAACATAAACGCGGACCTGAAAATTATGAAAAGCGTTTGTATGATTGCTCTTAAAAGGTGTTATTTCTGTCATCGACTTCATGCCCCATAAAATCATCTAATATAGCTAATATAGCAAATTGTTTATCAATCAAAAGATTGAACACATTTTTGTGTTGAAGTTGTGGAAAGCAAAAGCAAAAAACCCTCAATAGTGCCAAACTTTTTCGACCAGAATATGTTAAAGGAAGCACGTCTCTTGTATTTTATGACCTTGCTATAAAATGTTCAAATAGTTTCTTTTAATGAAGAAATGCCTTAGTCATCTTCCCCATCCCATAAAGACGTCTGAAGTGATGAATTGTCTTGAGCATCAGAAAGTTGAGAACGCCTTTGTATAGACGTTGTAGAGGCTGGAGCAGAAAGCCCTAAATGGCTCCAAGCCTTTTCAGTTAGAATGCGTCCACGAGCAGTTCTTTGAATAAAACCTTGTTGGAGCAAATACGGTTCAACAATATCTTCAATGGCATCGCGTGGTTCTGATAAAGCAGCAGCAATCGTTTCAATCCCCACCGGTCCCCCTAAAAAAGTTTCCGCAATCAGAAGCAAGTAGCGACGATCAAGCGGATCAAGACCAAGATGATCGACCTCAAGGCGCGAAAGCGCTTCATCGGCGATTTTTTGGTCAATTTGTTTTGCCTGTTTAACCAAAGCAAAATCACAAACGCGCCGTAAAAGCCGTCCGGCAATACGAGGGGTCCCCCGTGCTCGGCGTGCAATTTCATGGGCACCATCATCACTAATCTTGACGGCAAAAAGCCGCGCATTACGCTGCACAATATATTCCAATTCTTCTATCGTATAAAAATTGAGACGAATTGGGATGCCAAAACGGTCTCTCAGCGGTGTGGTCAAAAGCCCCAAACGTGTGGTTGCCGCTACCAAAGTAAATTTAGCCAGATCAATTTTCACCGAGCGTGCGGCCGGCCCCTCCCCAATGATCAAATCAAGTTGATAATCTTCCATGGCTGGATAAAGAATTTCCTCAATCGCCGGATTTAAGCGATGAATTTCATCAATAAACAAGACATCACGTTCTTCAAGATTGGTCAAGAGAGCGGCTAAATCTCCTGCTTTAGCGATGACCGGCCCTGAAGTAGAGCGAAAATTAACGCCTAATTCTTTTGCCATAATCTGTGAAAGCGTTGTTTTTCCCAACCCCGGTGGCCCTACAAACAAAACGTGATCCAGCGCTTCTTGCCGCGTTTTTGCTGCTTCAATAAATATTTTTAAATTAGCCCGTGCCGCTTCTTGACCAATAAAGTCATCGAGAACTTGTGGTCTTAAGGAACGATCTGGATCGTTAGGAAGGGAGGCGGAACCCAGAAGGCGTTTATCTTCATCTTTATGCATTGTTACCTTGATTTTAAGTAGGAGAAGAAAGCAATTTGAGACTATGGCGGATCAGCAGGGCAGAAGAAACAGTTTCCCCCTCAAGAGCGTTCATCGCAAGAGCAAGAGCACGGGATGCATGCTCCCGTTCAAACCCTAGCTTCATCAACGCGGAAAGCGCATCATGCGCAGGTTGATTGGTCATCTCACGCTGAGAAACCGAAACAGTCTTGAGCGCTTGTTCAAAGGGGAGTGTTTTACTTTTCAACTCACCCACAATTCTTTCACTGACTTTTTTACCAACGCCCGGCGCTCGACTAATCATCGCAACATCGTTTAAAGCAATAGCCTGTGCAAGTTCATCTGGCGATAAAGTACCCAAGATTGCCAAAGCAACCTTTGCCCCTACTCCAGGAACATTTTGTAGAAGACAAAACCACTCCTGTTCAGCTCTTGTAGCAAAACCAAAAAGGCGGATTGCGTCTTCCCGAACATGCGTTTCAATAAAAAGGCTTAACGCCTCCCCAACAGAGGGTAAAGAAGGACGCAGCCGATTTGACACAAAAACAACATAACCCACACCGTGCACATCAAGAAGGATATGATCATCAAAGATATGTTCAAGAGTGCCCTTTAATTTGCCAATCATGTTGCCACCCCACTCATATCGCCTTCCTTGCCTGATAAGATAAGTCAATACTGTTACGGTGCATACTATGACAAAGAGCAAGAGCAAGAGCATCAGCCGCATCACTGCTATCAAATTCAGCCCGTGGGAGGAGAACTTTGACCATCATATGGATTTGTTCTTTAGCCCCATGTCCAACACCAATAACCGATTTTTTCACTTTGTTGGGCGCATATTCAAAAACAGGAAGATTTGCTTGCGCAGGAACCAGCAGTGCAATTGCACGTGCTTGCCCAAGTTTTAAAGTTGCTGTAGCATCTTTATTGACAAACACATGTTCTACAGCGGCTTCATGGGGCATAAATTGATGCACAACCTCTGAAAGACCTTTGTGGATCTGACATAGTCTGGAAGCCAGCTCACACTTTACATCAGAAGAAACCGTCCCTGCTGCAATAAACTGAAGACGATTACCCGCAACATCGATAACGCCCCACCCTGTACGCCGTAATCCGGGATCAATGCCTATAATACGAATCGTCTCTGCCATAAACTACAGTCTATACACTTTTCCCCCCTGTGAATAAAGATGTGAATAAAGATGTGAATAAAGACAAGACCACAAAGAAAACAACAACCCAAGACAAAACCAGTAAAAAGATAATCATCCCCCCAAATTTATACAATTATAACACGCAACGAACAGCATCTTTATGAAGCATAACTGAAATCAATCAAAACCATTCACACACCACAAGCAAGCACCCTCTAAAGCATAAAAATTCCCTTTCTATATCATTTCCAATGCCATAACGGTTAAACATCGCAAGCGAGAAAATAGAGCAGTGCTGGATTGTACATTCATAAGTGTAAAGAGGCTATGAAACAGATGCTACACACTTTGCGAAAACTTTTTACATTATAGCATGACGCTACCATAACACGACAACACGTTGATTTATAAAGATAATTAATTATTTTGTATGTTGCATAAGAATCCCGAATATCCTAAGATTTTCTCATTACAAATCTGTTTATATTGAAGCAATCAAAACCATTCTCTTACATATGAAACGTGGGATTGCCGTATAGAGTGAAACTGTACAAGAAAGGACTAAAAATAATGCTTCTAATGAATTGTCTCAAGTTCCAAAGGCTGCCGCAACATTGGGGACTGGCAAAGATGATGATAGTGCCGGCTTTCTCCTTTGCAAGCATAAAGATGAGAGAGGCTCAACGGATATGAATAAGAACTAAGAGATATTTTTGAATATACTCATCACACCACAATGACATTGCGTAGAGAGGGACATTTCATAGAGAGGAACATGCATGGGGGCACAGAGAGCCTATAGGACATTCATTATATGGCACTATATGGCACTTTATTTTGGATATTTTATTTTACGCGAAGGAAAATACCTTCCATTCAAAACAAAAGAAGCCCAAAAACTGTAACAATGTGTATCATCCTCATAACACACACTTTACAGCAGCTTTATAGGCATAAATTATAGAGCATAAATAAATTGATGTACAAGCCCCTACTCTATCTTAGAGCCAGATCATTATCATAACCAAAACAAAGTCACACGATAGATCAACAGAAAGTGTTCCAGCTGCAATCAACCAAAGCCGATTTCCCACAAAACCAACCATACTCCATCCCATGCCATAATTTACAATCAATACCTATACCCTTCAGCTATAAGCTCAAGATATTTCCTACGCTCAAATAGAAATTAGGCAGAAAAAAGCACTCTAGATTAGTTTTAGTTGTGAAATTTCGGTTGTAAAAAAAAATGGGTATACTGCTCTAAATATCGCAAGAAAGAAGCAAGGAGCTATTATTCTCAGAACGCCCAAAAGCTGTTTTGAGTAATTCGATTTGTTTTCCCACTAGATTATCATCGTTCAAGATAAAGCCGCCGCTTATTGACCAAAGTGCTTAAACTACAGCAGCATCTCTAAATGAAAAAAATGCACGCTTCTAAACGCAATGAATGAGAA
>NZ_JBHINI010000004.1:70659-178583 GCF_042194935.1 Bartonella sp. CL71SXKL
TTCTGGCAATTCATGCCAATAAAAGGGAAATTTTCCAATGCTCAGTGTATGAAGTGACACTTTTACAATTTCTTTTTTTATTTGTTCTGATGACATTTCCCCTTCGCACAAAGCAAGAAAATACCACTAAGAACGCCCAAAGGCTGTTTTGAGCAATTCGATTTGTTTTCCCACTAGATTATCATCGTTCAAGATAAAGCCGCCGCCTATTGACCAAAGTGCTTAAACTACAGCAGCATCTCTAAATGAAAAAAATGCACGCTTCTAAACGCAATGAATGAGAAACAAATTGGCGAAAAACTTCTGGCAATTCATGCCAATAAAAGGGAAATTTTCCAATGCTCAGTGTATGAAGTGACACTTTTACAATTTCTTTTTATTTGTTCTGATGACATTTCCCCTTCGCACAAAGCAAGGGAGTACCTCTAAGAACGCCCAAAGGCTGTTTTGAGCAATTCGATTTGTTTTCCCACTGGATTATCATCTTCTAGAGCACAGGAGGCCGCAGTTTCCCACCCAGCACGCATATAGGTTATCCGCGCTTCTAAACGCAATGAATGAGAAACAAATTGGCGAAAAACTTCTGGCAATTCATGCCAATGAGGGGTTTCAAGTTCCAATGTCGGTGTATGAAGTGACACTTTTACAATTTCTTTTTTTATTTGTTCTGATGACATTTCCCCTTCACGCTCTGCGCGAAGAAGAAGGAGTTGAGAAGCAATTTGCATAAGTCGTGTACTTAAATACATAGCCTCTTTTGCATAGATTGCAGAAACCTCTGCCGAAAGAGAGCGTGCTACTAATTTCCCTTCTGAGTCAATATACGCTGCGGTTTTTTCAATCAGCGCCATTGTTTCTTCATAGAGACGATTAAAAGCATTTTCAAAAGCATTATGCTCAATCATGATAATAGGTTCATCATATGGACGTTTATGTACACTCACGCTTTTATACTCCAAGTATCAGCACAAAATTATACCACTCAACGAACAGAGTATTAAAAAGTTTCTTTTGTTGCTGTATAGAACGCTTTTTTTAAAACTGCTACCTCTTTTAATTTTTTTGCGCAACGCACTTTTTATACTAAGGTTAACGTGCCCAACAAACACTATAGGAATGTTTTTTATAAACGGATCATTTTCCTTGAAAATGACCACTGCCAAGATTGCCGTTTTTCACAATAATAAGCGACTCCAAATTGCAAAGCAATACCCGTTATTATTAAGAGGGTATCGGAAAAAAACGTTTCTGTCATCACTGTTTTTATAATTTGTCCAAACATCGCAAAAATGGTTCCCGTTACAAAGACCGGTAAACTATGTTTTCCTAAAATTGCTAAAGGATGTTTCTGAGAGACATAAAACCATTTATTGATGCACGGCAAAGAAAGAATGAGAAAGGCTAATGCAAGAACATGGAGTAAACGTGGCAAGCTTAAAAAGGTTTTATTAAAGTTCAACAATGGGGAAGACCAGCCAAGCCACCCCAAAATGCCCCACCAGTTTAAGCGAACCCATAACAGCGCCAACAAGAGATACGCTGCCGCACAAACAATCCAAAAAAACTGAAAAGCGATTTTTTTTCCTTGTTTAAGCGCTAAAGTACTGGTCAATCCTATGACAAATAAGAATTGCCAAGACAAAGGATTTAAAAACCACTTTCCCTTTAAAGGATAAGAAGGAGGAGCAATTTTATAAAATCCGCAGATAAGATACAGTGTAAAGGAGCCCAAAAGCAGCCATTTTGTCTGCTTACAACTCAAATAAAGGATAAAAGGCGCAAAAAACATCAAAACGATATAAAGAGGAAGAATATTATTATATCCCAATTGATGCCCAAAGCTTAAGGTACTCAAAAATGCGATACCAGGCTCTTTAAAAAAGAGTCCCACATTGTTCATCGATAAAAGTTTTTCTGTTTTCCATAATAAAAAGGCAGCAAAAAAAAGACTTAACGTGACAAAAGTAGTAAAAAGATATGCACCATAGAGCTGCAGAGCTCTGTACCAAAGTTTTCGGATAATAAAAGCAAAGGATTTTTGCTGTAACCGTCCATGAAAGCTTAACCCAAGAGCAATCCCTGAAAGCAAAACAAACACTTCTGCACAATCAGAAAAACCGAAATTTCTATGAGTAAAAGACTCATAGATCGTTCTGGGAATATGGTTGATGAAAATCGTCAATAAGGCTAAAGAACGAAAAACATCAATACGTGTATCACGGCGAAAAGGTTGAGTATTATGCTCAAGAATACCTTGGTATTTCATCAGTGGACTCCCACACGTCACACCCCCCTTGAAGTCCCATAAAAATGGTGCTTACCCTTATTGCCAACAAGCATGAACAGGATGAAATTTTAATTTCTAAGTGTCAAGTTTCATTTTAAGCGTTTATTTTTTAAAAGGCAAAAGTTTTTTAAAGGCAAAAGAACGAAAAGCGTCCATACGTGTATCACAGTAAAAAGGCAACATATTATGCTTAAAAACACTTTCATTTCTCATAAGCAGGCTCCCACACACCCACAAATCCTTTAAACTACGTGAAAATGGTGGTCACTTTTATCACAAATAAGCATAATAGAATGAAACTTTAATTTTTAAGCGTTATTTTTTCTAAGAAACAGGGATTTGACATGACACAACAAAAAAATAAACCAATTGATCCACCTCTTTTCCCTCAGTTGATTTTAACACTTGATGTTCGGCGCAACACCCCACACACATTTTTGCAGCAAATTTTGCAAACAAAGTCTTTTGCATGCGTCATCCTCTATGATTCTGAAAAGTTGAAAGATGATGGCTCTTTTTTACAACAACAAGCGCAAACTTACGCAGAAGATATTCAACATCATGACGCAGCCCTTCTCATCGCTGATGACAGCCGCATTGCTGGACGCATAAAGGCTGATGGATTGCACATAGAAGATGATCTTAACGCTCTTGAAAGCTTCAAAAATCAGCAAAAGGAACAAAAAATCATAGGCTTTGGCAATTTACGCAATCGCCATAGTGCTATGCTTGCAGCGGAAACAGGTGTTGATTACCTGTTCTTTGGAAAACTCGGTGCTGATAAAAAACCCCAAGCGCACCCCCGCAATCTCCAGTTAGCAACATGGTGGGCAGAAATTATGCAAACCCCCGCCATTATCCAAGCAGGAAGCGATTTTTCAACCTTTGATGAAGTCTTAAAGACTGGATGTGAATTCATTGCTGTAGAAGAAGTGATTTTGGGGAACGACAACCCCTTAATACTGCTTAAAACAATGCAAGAAAAATGTGAAAACACCCCCTTGTAATATAGGAGGAGAATTTATAAATAAAGCGTTAACTTTCGTGTTTCTTATATAGAGCACATAACGGCATATACAAATAGGAGAAAAATTCGTTTCGTTCATTCACAATTCAATCAGATCGCTTTATCACGCAGTAAAATTTCCCATCATTTAGTCAAGTTTTCCCACGTTTCAATCAATTGAATAGAAGGTGACCGTCTCTTTTTGTGCATTGTATAAGAAAATGAAATCATAAAGCTATTTAAATTCAAATAGTTATAAAAATAAATCAACATTTTATATTAATAACCAGCGATATTGAAAGAATATAAACAGTGAAATATAGCGGAACCGTCGAAGACCTTAAAGATATAGTTAAAACAGCTGGATATAAAATCATAGAAGTTAAGTTTCTATCACTTAATTCTTCTAGAGGATATCAGATCAAAACCTCCGAAGGAGGCGTTATTAATTGGTATGAAAGTACAGGAACAATCAACGTTCAAGGCAAAGAATCCGCTGTGACAAATCTAGAAAAAGCTTTGGTTAAACACATACAAGAAACATCAACGAATCCTTCTCCAAAGACTGCTTCCAATACCTTAGAATCTTCTCCTAAAAAAATTTTTATCGTTCATGGTCATGACCGTACTGCCCTAAAGCAACTTACATCTATTCTTAATGATTTTAATCTTGAACCATACATTTTACAAAATACTGGCGGGAATGGCTTAACCATCATTGAAGCTTTAGAAAAAGGAATCTGTAGCGATTTCATAAAATTTGGTATTGTGCTGCTTACTCCCGATGATATAGGCTATGCCAAATCTGCCGGAAAAAAAGCAGCACAACCCCGTGCGCGACAAAACGTTATTTTCGAAATGGGCATGTTAATGTCTGCGCTTTCTCGCAAAAATGTCGCTATTCTAAAAAAACAAGACCTTGAACTCCCTTCAGATATTAATGGAATTATATACCTTCCTTTTAAAGAACACGTAAAAGAAACACTTAAAGATCTTTCTCATCGACTATGTGAAGCCGGCTTCAATTTAGATGCAAAGAAATTAGATGAAAAGAAAGTTACTCATGCATTAAATTAAATTTGAATAATGCTTATGTTTATTTTTTAAAGCGCACACCCAAAATCACAAGGCACCTCACCACATTCCACAGACACACATCCTATAGCACAGAGAAACGATCACCCCCCCTTCTTCAAACAGCAAGCGATTGTGCAAATTTTAATGAAGAGACCGCGCGTGAATTCACTACCGTAGAAGAAATCATTTTAGTCTCTTTGATAAACGCGGGGCTGATGTCATAATTTTGGTAATTGTTCCAGAAAGGTTTAAGAGGCAAATAGCCTCTGATTAGATTAAAGAAAAATAGGAAATTCACGTCGGGCATGTACTACAGCTACAATTTCGATTTGATGTGCAGCTACTCGATACAATATAAGGTAATTTGGATGCGCTACAATTTCTCGTAATCCTAATACCTTCTCACTCTGTCTGTATAAATATGGATGTTCAGCCAATGGCAGTACGGATGCTTCCAAAAACCTTTTCATTCGGCGCGCAGCAGATGGATTCTCGCGAGCAATATAGGTAACATCTGACGCAAATCGTCGCGCGCCGAAGACAACCAAACAACCGGAAGCATCACTTTTTCTGTTCAGCTTCAAGCTGACTGATTATAACTTCCATTTCAGCCATAACCTCATCATGCGGAATAGGAGGATATGGATTTGCAAGACTTCTCGCTACCTTATCGCGCAGCCATGCAGTGTAGCTGCTTTCCTGTTCAACGGTTTCGAACTCTGAAATTAGCGGAGAAAGGGTGGTCTTCATAATATATGTCCTTTCTATTCCTGAATATTGAAGATAATTACTCTTGGCTATGTTGTCAATACTAGCGAATTGAAAATGTTTAACTTTTAAGCGTCCAAAGTTCTTTTGATCTTAAAACTTAAGGCTTTTTAACCCTCTCAAAAAACACGGGGGCTGATGTCATGATTTTGACAATCATTCCAGAGAGATTTAAGAAGCGGATAGCCTCTCATAAAAAACAAATTTTGTAAGTAAAAAACTATTTTTATTGTAAATTTCCTGAAATTACTTTATGAATTAAAAGATGTTTTGGTCGCATACGCAACGACCAAAAGGGGCCTTGAAAACCCTAAGTTCTAGCGTAAAGATGAGCCCACTTTGTGGGTATCCCGGAATTCCGGGAGTTTTTGCTATGTCCAGGTGCTTTAAGCACTAAAAGCAAAAAGGCTGACTAGAACTCAGTATTTTCAAGCTCCCGGAATACTCATGCGAGGGCGCTCGCGACCGGCGGGGGCTTTAAAATGCGAACCAAAGATCTTGATAATGATATTTTCATTGGCAAAAAAATTCGTTTGAGACGAAAAATGCTAAAAATGTCTCAAACAACTTTAGGGCACGCTTTAGGCGTAAGCTTCCAACAAATTCAAAAATATGAAAAAGGCTTAAATCGTGTCAGCGCAGGGCGATTAAAGAAAATTTCCGATATCTTGAATGTTCCACTTTCCTTTTTTTATGCCGATATCTTAACAAAACAGCAGTCCCCATACCACCATGATGAAATCGCATCAAGCACAGAGGAATACCTGCTGCTCAAAAGATTTAGAATTCTAACAACAGTAAAAAGAAAGCCTTTTTACAGCTGATCTCTGATGAGAATGCAAGCTAACATAACGCGATAGTGTGTGCTATTCAAAGTCCCCTTTGTGAACACTTTATTGCTTGAATGCAAAACATGCCAACTCCCTGTTTTAAGAAACGACACGTTAAGAGACACTATTTTAATTTTTATTGTAAATTTCCTAAAATTACTTTATGAATTAAAAGATGTTTTGGTCGCATACGCAACGACCAAGAGGGTCTTGAAAGCCCGAAAATCTAAACATGAATTTACCCCACTTTGTGGGTATCCCGGAATTCCGGGAGTTTTTGCTATGTCCAGGTGCTTTAAGCACTAAAAGCAAAAAAAGCTGATTAGATTTCAGTACTTTCAAGCTCCCGGAATACTCATGCGAGGGCGCTCGCAACCGGCGGGGAAAAATGCAATCTCAAAATCTTAATATTGATCTTTTTATTGGCAAAAAAATTCGTTTGAGACGAAAAATGCTAAAAATGTCTCAAACAACTTTAGGACACGCTTTAGGTGTCACTTTCCAACAAATTCAAAAATATGAAAAAGGCTTAAATCGTATCAGCGCAGGGCGTTTAATGGAAATTTCTGATATTTTGAATGTTCCCATTGCCTTTTTTTACGCCGATATCTTAACAAAACAACAGCCCCCATACCACCATGATGAAATCGCATCAAACACAGAGGAATACCTGCTGCTCAAAAGATTTAGAGTTCTAACAACGGTAAAAAAGAAAGCCTTTTTACAGCTGATCTCTGATGAGAATGCAAGCTAACATCACATGAATAGCGTGCGCTATTCATAAGCATTCATACGTATTTTTAAAAACAACCTCCATTGTAAGCATTTTTTCATTTTAGGGGGAGAAGCCATTGATATAATAGAAGATAAGCATCTTTACATACGATAACCCCTCATCATTATTATTTTTAACAGGACTGTTTTATTTTTAACAGAACTGTTTTAAACAGTCTGTCTCTCGTCGACATTTATGCTACTTTTTTAACTTACCCAACCCTACCTTGAACCAAGACGAAAAACTGAGAGATAAAAAGTAATATAGAAATGAGATTCTTATACGGCTTGTAATGATAAAAAAAAAATGTGAAAATTCTGATCGGTAATGAGGAGAAAACACCATGATCAAGAGAAGCGTGAAGCTGCTTATCTTAGGCGTGATTGGGCTTGCAAGTTCTGCTGTAATTTCAGCGGGAAACACTGAAGAAATCTCAAATTCTGAAAGCTCTTTCAATACGATTCAAGAAGCTTCAAACACTCAAGAACCCTTTCAGCCCTTAAAAGCTGGAGACTATGACCAAGCCTATGACTATTACATCCAAGGTTATTATTTAAAAGCTTTTCGTGAAGCACTCCGACGTGCTGAAAAAAATGATCCTTTTGCACAAACTCTTCTTGCCCGAATTTATATGGAAGGATGTGCTGTTCCTATTGACGGTGCGCGTGCTGCTTTATGGTTTGAACGCGCTGCAAAACAGGGGGAACCCCAAGCACAACTACGCTATGGACTTATGTTGTTTGATGGTAACTTTATAAAACAAAATCAAAGACTTGGTGCGCAATTCATTCAAAAAGCTGTCAAAGCAGGCGTCAAGGAAGCCTATTTTTATTATGGACAACTGCTTCTTTATAAAGCCTCACAGGAAAAACAAGCTCTCCCTGGTGTTTCTTCCCAAAGTCGTGAAAATGAAGCAATAGAGCAAGCCTTAAAATGGTACTTAAAAGGTGCTGCTCTTGGCGATGCTGATGCTGCTTTTTCTGCTGCAAAAATTCTTTCCTTAGGCACGTTAAAGCGACCAAAAGATGATCGCAATGCCCGCAAGCTCATGGAGGTAGCGGCTCAAAACAATCACTTAAAAGCTCAACTTCATTTAGCACAATGGCTTGTACAGGGGCGTGGAGGAGAAACAGATTTTCAGCGTGCTTTTCATTTACTTCAAAGAAATGCGATCAACATGGTAGCACCAGCACAGATTTCCCTTGCAAGGCTTTATCGAGATGGCACAGGAACAAAAGGCGATATAATAATGGCAGCGGCATGGTATATGCTCGCAAAGGAGGCAAAAATGCAAGCTCCTGATCTTGAAATAATGCTCCAAGGCATGGATAAGGCACAACTAGAAAAAGCGCACAAAGAAGCAATAAAGCTCCTTCCTGTTTTTTAAAATACTCCTCTCTGCATCAAAAAGATAAAATTTATAGAAATTCCGGGAGATTTTGCTCTGTCCAGGTGCTTTAAGCACTAAAAGCAAAATGCTGATTTGAGGTCAGTGTTTTTAGACTCCCGGAATACCAACGCGAGGGCGCTCGCAACCGGCGGGGGCTTTAAAATGCGAGCCAAAAATCTTGATAACGACATTTTCATTGGTAAAGAAAACGCACTGGTATCATTTGCTTAAGCAAACAATATCCAATAAGCAAAAGAGCTAGGCTATCCCGAAAATTCCGAAAGCTCTATTTTTTCATTCTTTTTTCTTGGACGAAAAACATGCCGACTCTCAGTAAAAAACTATTTTTTATTGTAAATTTACTGAAATTACTTTATGAATTGAAAAGTGTTTTGGTCGCATACGCAACGACCAATAGGGCCTTGAAAACCCTATAATCCGAACGCGAAAATAAACCCGCTTTTTGGGTATCCCGGGATTCCGGGAGTTTTTGCTATGTCCAGGTGCTTTAAGCACTAAAAGCAAAAAGGCTGATTCGGATTCAGTATTTTCAAGCTCCCGGAATACCAACGCGAGGGCGCTCGCACTCGGAGGGGGCTTTAAAATGCGAGCCAAAAATCTTGATAATGACATTTTCATTGGCAAAAAAATTCGTTTGAGACGAAAAATGCTAAAAATGTCTCAAAAAACATTAGGTCAACATTTAGGTGTTACTTTCCAACAAATCCAGAAATATGAAAACGGCTTAAATCGTGTCAGCGCAGGGCGTTTAAAAGAAATTGCCGATATCTTAAATGTTCCACTTGTCTTTTTCTATGCGGACACCTCAGCAAAACAACAGCCCCCATACCCTCATGATGAAATCGCATCAAGTACAGAAGAATACCTGCTGCTCAAAAGATTTAGAGTTCTAACCTCGATAAAACAAAGAGCCATTTTACAATTACTCTCTGATCAAAATGAAAGCTTTTAACATCATGACATAGAGCACTACACTCTCTGTTCTTAACTTGCCTCCCACCCCTCAAAGGACAGAAGCCCCTTCCCTATCCGGTTGGGAAACAATCCGTCTTCTCAGAACAGAACTCTTTTAGCTTCCCATTTTATGTGGTTCATTTCACAAAATTATCCGGACAAGCTCCCCCTCAAATATTCACCACACACTCTCATAAAAACATCACATGTGCAAAGTTTTATGTCTTATAGCACCACACCTCAAACGACAGTATTTTACAGCAAACAGAATAAGCATTCATACGTATTTAAAAAAAGATAGCCCTCAAAAAGCAATGCTTGAAAATTTTTTTGATCAATCTGGAATAACACTTAACACATCATTTTATAATAGAGATGGAGGACATGATCTTAACATGCAAACGCAAAAAATTGCTTTTTTATCATAATCACTAAAAGCAGCAGTTTATTAAAATATACGCCACCAGAAGCACTTCAAGCAACCTTTACAGCTGAAACCATTATTCATTGATTAATTAACTGATTGATTAGATACCGATATGTTGTTAATGTGCTATGCGTAAAGTTGCTCT
This sequence comes from Bartonella sp. CL71SXKL, assembly GCF_042194935.1. Taxonomy (NCBI): domain Bacteria; kingdom Pseudomonadati; phylum Pseudomonadota; class Alphaproteobacteria; order Hyphomicrobiales; family Bartonellaceae; genus Bartonella; species Bartonella sp. CL71SXKL. The sequence continues at coordinate 80,340 of NZ_JBHINI010000004.1, forward strand.
TATTTCTGGAAGAGGAGCTTCGCAAATAAAGAGCAACAATAAGTAAGGGGAATTAAAGATGTTAAAATATTTATTGCTGTCACCGGTTGTGTTGGTGGCTGGTTGCGCATCTGTAGGCAATTATTCATCAAATTATGTTGATCAAAGTCTTACAAAGCGTCAGGCACAATTAGTCGCTAACAAATTTATTAGCGATATCAAGAGATCTCTACCACCAGCTACAACCACACTTCTTATAAAGAAAAATAATACAGCAGACAGCTTTACTCCTTTATTTATCAATCTGTTGCGACGGAATGGATATAATGTGATCTATACAGATCAACCTCAAAAGCAGCAAAACATGGGTGTGAATTTGAGTTATAGAATACAATTAAATAGTAGCACTATAGTGTCTCTTCTTCAGTATAATGTGAACGGAGAACCACGTGCTCATATAAGTACTCAGCCCAAATGAACCCGCTATTTAATGTAAACATTCTCTATATTTTACACGTAAAGACTTAAAAGCTCTTGCGAAAGGCAAAGAGATTTGCACCTCAATAAAAAACCTCATTTTTAGCCAGAGTGGATAAATTTTATTATAGATTGTGACAATACAAAATAGTGTAAATTATAGCTTTAAGATTTAAGAAAAGAAGAATACTAAAAATAATGAAAATGCCCCACACCCTAGTGAATTGTTACGCGAAGATGTAAATGCAAAACTTGGCTTATCTGTGATTGAAGCAGCTGAAGAGTTTTCTATATCCCGTGTAGCATTTTCTAGGGTCTTGGTAAAATCCTTATAACGACATTTTCAGTGGCAAATTCATTGGCAAAAAATTCGTTTGAGACGAAAAATGCTAAAAATGTCTCAAAAAACATTAGGTTAACATTTAGGTGCCACTTTCCAACAAATCCAGAAATATGAAAACGGATTAAATCGTGTCAGCGCAGGGCGTTTAAAAGAAATGGCCGATATCTTAAATGTTCTACTTTCCTTTTTCTATGCTGATATCTTAACAAAACAACAGCCCCCGTACTCTCATGATGAAATCGCATCAAGTACAGAAAAATACCTGCTTTTAAAAAAATTTAGAGTCCTAATCTCGATAAAACAAAGAGCCATTTTACAATTACTCTCTGATCAAAATGAAAGCTAACATCATACGATAACACACACCACGCTCTATCCCATGAGACACTCATAATAAACTCCGTATTCACATATTCTTAATTAAAAACACCTCATGGTTTTAGGGAACTTATATCATTACCATCAATTATATCATTGCCATCAATGATGATATTTTACGACACAACGGGATAAATTTCCCCAAAAATTCTAAAAAATTTTTGTGCAAATTTTTAAAAAGCTTGCGTCTGAGCGCTTTTTATGGTCTTGCAAAGAACTGAAAAGCAAAAATACATAAAGGTCCTTTTTTACTTAAGCTTTTCTCTTTGCAAAAAGCAGGAGAAAGCCCATAAAGAGCACACAGGACCATGAGAGAGCCGCAAGGTTAATCAAAGGGATTTTAGCCCGAAAATAACAAAAGAGCTTGACTGTTAAAGGCAGCAAAGAAAAGCGCCATAAAGACAACAAGAGAGTTCTTTTTGCAAGAATAGAATTGGATAGAAACGATGAAAATTAATGGCAATGAAATTCGCCCTGGTAATGTGATCGAACATCAAGGAAGTTTATGGGTTGCAGTTAAATGCAACGCTGTAAAACCAGGAAAAGGTGGTGCATTTAACCAAGTTGAAATGAAAAATTTGATTGATGGTACAAAACTTAATGAACGATTTCGCGCTGCTGAGACCGTTGAACGCGTGCGCCTTGAACAAAAGGATTTCACATTTCTTTATCAACAAGGGGATGCTTTGGTCTTTATGGATTCAGAATCTTATGAACAACTTGAACTCCAAAAGGATTTTGTTGGTGAACGTGCTGCGTTTCTCCAAGATGGGATGACTGTCACAGTTGAACTTTATCAAGAAAAGCCTATTGGCATCTCACTTCCTGATCAAGTTGCTGTCACGATTGCGGAAGCCGATCCTGCCATCAAAGGACAAACGGTTACCTCCTCTTATAAACCCGCCATTCTTGAAAACGGGATTCGTATTCTTGTTCCCCCCTTTATGAATGCTGGTGAACGTATCATTGTAGACACCAATGAGTTGATTTATTTGCGTCGTGCAAATGAAAAAGATAAATAAAGGAATAAAAAATGGCCCATTCTGCAGTCATGAATGTCATGGTGCAAGCTGCAATGAAAGCAGGACGCTCGTTGGTACGTGATTACGGTGAAGTGCAAAATTTGCAAGTGTCTTTGAAAGGACCAGCAGATTATGTCAGCCAAGCAGATCGCAAAGCGGAAAAAATTATTTTCAATGAATTAAGCAAAGCGCGCCCCAAATTTGGTTTTCTGATGGAAGAGTCAGAAGAAATCATTGGCGAAGATTCACAACACCGTTTTATTGTTGATCCTTTAGATGGCACCACAAATTTTCTCCATGGCATTCCTTTTTTTGCTGTTTCAATTGCCTTAGAAAGCCAAGGGAAAATCGTTGGTGGTGTCATTTACAATCCCGTGAATGATGAACTCTTCACCGCAGAACGCGGGTGTGGTGCTTTTTTCAATGACCGACGCTGTCGCGTTTCTGCACGGCGCAGACTAGAAGATTGTGTCATTGCCACAGGCATGCCTCATTTTGGTCGCCCAAATCATGGAACCTATCTTATTGAATTACGTAATGTGATGGCAGAGGTTGCCGGACTTCGCCGTTTTGGTGCTGCTGCGCTTGATTTAGCTTATGTTGCTGCTGGAAGAACCGATGGCTTTTGGGAAGATAACCTGCAAATTTGGGATATGGCTGCTGGAATACTGATGGTTCGTGAAGCAGGTGGTTTTGTCACCGATAAAGAAGGCGGTAGCGATATATTCCGCAAAAAAAATATCATTGCCGGCAATGAACACATTCGCCTAAAATTAGAAAAAACCCTCAAAAAAGGCATTTAAACCTCAGAAAAGATCTAGCAGATTACGTCAGCCAAGCAGATCGCAAAGCGGAAAAAATTATTTTCAATGAATTAAGCAAAGCGCGCCTCAAATTTGGTTTTCTGATGGAAGAGTCAGAAGAAATCATTGGCGAAGATTCACAACACCGTTTTATTGTTGACCCTTTGAGATGGCACCACAAATTTTCTCCATGGCATTCCCTTTTTTGCTGTTTCCATTGCCTTAGAAAGCCAAGGAAAAATCGTTGCTGGTGTCATTTACAATCCCGTGAATGATGAACTCTTCACCGCAGAACGCGGGTGTGGTGCTTTTTTCAATGACCGACGCTGTCGCGTTTCTGCACGGCGTAGACTAGAAGATTGTGTCATTGCCACGGGAAATGCCTCATTTTGGTCGTCCAAATCATGGAACCTATCTTATTGAATTACGCAATATAATGATGGAAGTTGCCAAACTTCGCCGTTTTGGTGCTGCTGCTCTCGAATTTAGCTTATGTCGCCGCAGAAAAAACCGATGGTTTTTGGGGAGATAACCTGCACATTTTTGATAAAACTACCAGCATACTGATGCTTCGCAAAACCGGTGGTTTTGTCACTGATAAAGAAGGCGGCAGCGATATATTTCGCAAAAAAAAATATCATCACAACAAAACGCCCCAAGAAGCAACAACGACATCAGAAGCCAACATCCTCCCCTACTTCTCTTAAGAAATCACCGCCTACACAGCAAAAAAGATTGACTATAATTTAAAATATCCCCTCTCTGCTAAGGGCTATCACATATGCCTCTCATAGTTTTCACCTCTACATGACAACAGAAATTTTAGCAAATCCATTGATTTATACAGCCATTCCCCCCCCCTTCATTTAACCATTATCTCAGATAGTCTATGAAATACTCTCGAGATTTATAGTAACAAAAATCTTTGTTTTCCAAAATTGCTTTCTGCATTTCACTTGCAAGCTGCTCTTTATCTTTTTCAATAGCCTCTTTCAGCGCCTTTATCTTCTCATTACCGAAGATAATTTTTAATTTTTCTTTTAATTTTTTTTCCTCAACAAGCTTCTCCCAAAAGATCAATCGGTTATCACATGTCTCATTTGCTGCTTTTATCCATTCTCTGGCTCCTAATTTGTAAACTTTTTCAAATGTTGGATTCCCCTCAGCTATGGAAAGATCTTTTGCTCTATTTGTGTCATTCTCTTTACAAGTATTGATTACATCTCTAACTGTGACAGAATGGCAACCATTATCAAAGGCAACATAGCCTTTTTTCACTGTTTTAATAAGCTTCTTATAGTAAATGAACGTTTCTCTTGCCTCCTTATAATCACTGGAAATATCACACAACAACAACAACACATTCTTTTTACAATATAATAATAAAGTACACTCACCAGACCAAGATTCCGAAAGCTTTAGCATTTTCTCTATCTCTTTGTGTTCTATACTTATAGATATGTTGTCCCACAAAGTATCTGTAAATTTTTTCTTTTCATCCTCCCCTGTAAAGTTTTCCTTTTGGTGCTGTTTGCATTCAGCTGTAATCATATCATCAAGAACATATAACCACCAATGAAGTAATAACATCGTAGGTTGACTCCGTTTTTTTTTCGTAAGAGGATCTACAAACTTTTGCAGAGTTATTCCATTCTTTCTCATTAATCGCACTGCTTTTATAAAAAATTTCCTAAAATACGAGGTATCCAAGAGACTACATATTTTTTTGTAATGTTCATAAGTAAGTTTTTTTCCAAGTGCTTGCTTGTACAATAAACGCACTTCGTGCTCCCCTCGAACACAAATATCCTTTACAAATGGAAGCCGATCTCCACCGACTTTCATATCTTCCCTAGGATTTTTTATCCCCAGTACGTCTCTTTCCCATAGCCTTACTCCCTCATCCCATTGTTTCAACCATTCCTGCGATACTTTTTGAGTTTTTTTAACAAGCCTTTGTTCCCCTTGTGCAATAATATCTTTATGTTCAGCGCACTCTTGCTTTTTTTGCTCAAGTTGGTCAGTCAATTGAAGACACTTCTGTTCCCCTTGTGCAATAATATCTTGATATCCAGCGCACTCTTGCTCTTTTTGCTCAAGTTGTTTAGTTAAATGCTTGTTCTGATAAATTGCCAATGCAAGCATTAAGCTTCCCCCACAACACACTATCATTGCCAAACCGAACAAAAAATCCACTGAGTATCCCAAATACCACGACTTCCCCATCCATATGATGCACAAAATCATAACGCCGAATCTTCCGCTCCCACATTTTTTCCCCCATTTCCAAATGACCTTAATTGTAGCTATTATGAAAGCTATTGCCAATTTTATGTCTTCTTCCATTCTTGCTCTCTTTTATTCCCACCAATATTTAACGCAGCTCTTTTATCGATTTCTCGATATTGTATCATTATGTGTACATATGATTTGAAAATCACTACATATTATATTTTAATAAAAACAACACACAAAATATAGATATTTTTGTTTGTGAAATAAAACAATTTGTATTTAATAATGCTGTTTTAGTGATTTATGTACTTTAAAGAAAAGCCTTATAAGCCCTCAAAATGCATGATCCATGAAATATTGATTTTCAAAGTAATAAAAAGCGTCTTTCTACTCATTTATCGGCTCTTTTTTAGTAAAGCGACATCATCATACACTTTCCTAATCCCCTCAATATTACTACAGCCCCTAAAACTTGAGACGCTTCATGAAGAAGACTTATTCTTTCTTTAAGTATTTTTACTTCACGCGAGCTCTCTCTGCTTGCAGCATGCAAGAGACATGGTTTTGACTAATGCAACATAATCAAATTTGAAACGAGAAATTCCATGTAAGATCTTTCATGAAAAACAATGAGTTATCATTATAAATCAACGTGACAGTGCTGTTATGAAGAGAACTCCTCGCTCATCTTAATAGTCCATAGCGATTTAACTGGATATCGTTTTATATTCTGTACACAGAAGTGTCTTTATAAAAATACTTCATCTCAGGCAAAAAAAAAGAACAGCCTATTAAAAAAGAAAAACATCTCAATGCTTGCCTTTCTTTTTTCCATGAGAGTTTCAAATTGATAAGCCTGTCTGAAAAGAGTACTGTTTATGCCCTTAAAGATACTGCTCTTGTATCAAGATCACTTACTCAGATGAGAATTGCAGTTTAGCCAAATGCGCATAAACATTATTTTTTATAATGAGTTGTGTGTTCCTTCTTCCACAAAAGCGCCTTTATCCATCACGAGAATACGATCTGCTTTTAAAATTGTTGCCAAACGATGTGCAATGACCAATGTTGTACGATTTTGTATCAATCCTTCTAAGGCATTTTGCACCAACTTTTCACTGTTTGCATCTAAAGCAAATCTTGCTTCATCAAGTAGAAAAATTTTGATTTATAATAATAATTCATTGTCTTGTATGTTGAATGAGAATTCCGAATACCGTAAGATTCTCTCATTTCAAACCTGTTCCATGTTGAATCAACAAAAACCATGTCTTTTGCACTTTACAAGCAGGGAGAGCCCGCGTGAATAAAAAAACTATTAAGAAAGGGCTTAAAATGCCTATAATAAATTATCTCAAGTGCCAAGGGCTGTAGCAACATCCACGAGTTGGCAAATACAATGATGGTGCCGGCTTACAACAAGAGGGGTGCATTTCTTAAAATCGCCCGTGCAATACCGATGCGTTGTTTTTGCCCCCAGAAAGCATAGTACCACGTTCTTCTACTTGCGTATCCAAGCCACCTAGTAAAGCTTGAATAAATTCAAGTGCATTGGCAGCTTTAGAAGCGGCAAAAATTTCCTCTCCATGGGTATGTTCAGTTCCAAAAAAGAAGAAAAGTTTGCAATTATTTTATTTCAAGTCTTTATACTCTAGGGAAGAAAGGATTTTTGCGTGTATTTCAAAATGATTTTTGAATTTAAAAAACGCAACCACAATGATTTATAGACCCATCTGTTTATGTCGGATGCGTTTTTGAATTAATATTTAAAGTGCACTCTTTGATAGGATCAAAAACTCATCGTTTGCAATCGTTTTGTTTAAAACCCTTGTACCCCATAAAGAGGAGGCTTTTACATGCCAATATTACCAAAACGATTTTTGAATTTAGAAAGACGACCACCACGATCTACGAGCGTTTGGGAGCCACCTGTCCATGCCGGATGCGTTCTTGGATCAATATCTAGATTAAGAGTATCGCCTTCTTTTCCCCAAGTAGAGCGCGTCGTATATTGGGTTCCATCCGTCATAACAACGGTAATTTTGTGATAGTTGGGGTGAATATTCGCTTTCATGCGTCAAACCTTTTGCGTTTATAGAATGAAATAGCACTTGCTTGTTTTTTTAAGTGCACTTCCTTTGTCTTTTTGATACATTGATTAAAGTATTTATTCCTATAACTGAGCACGCATCAAAAAACAAGTGTTCAAGATACATCATTGTATCAAGTGTTACAAATCCAATACAGTGAGCAAAATTTTATGACATTACGTTCTCGTTCAGAAAAATCGACAAAGCCTTCCCCTAAGAAATCTTCATTCTCTTCGCTTGCAATTTTTGTTCCTTATCTTTTGCGCTATCGTTGGTTGTTTATCTTTGCTTTTCTAGCGTTATCTGTTGCTGCTCTTGTCACATTAGCTTTGCCTGTGGCTATCCGCCAAATGTTTGATCATGGGTTTTCTACTTCAAGCCATGGACATATCAATTTTTACTTTGGAATTTTGTTTATCTTAGCCTTGTTTCTCGCATTTGCTTCAGCAGCCCGTTATTACTGTGTTATCACCTTGGGAGAACGGATTGTTGCCGATTTACGGCGTGATGTGTTTGTCCATATTATGAAACTTTCTCCTGCTTTTTTTGATCGGTCACATTCAGGAGAGATTGTTTCAAGGCTTCTAACAGATACCACACAAATAAAATTAGCTGTGGGCTCTACCGCCTCTACCGCTTTGCGTCAGCTGATTATCGTGATCGGAGCCGTCGTGATGATGGTGATCACCAATGCTAAATTGTCTTTGTTGGTTTTAGCGGCTATTCCTGTTGTGGCCATTCCCTTGGTAGTCTTTGGACGTAAAGTTCGCTCTCGTACCCGCGCGGCGCAAGATCGTCTCGCAGATGCCAATGCTGTTGCTACAGAGCAGGTAAGCGCTATTCGCACTGTGCAAGCTTTTACCGCTGAAAAACTCGTTACAATACGTTTTTCACAATTGATAGAACGTGCTTTTCAAACAGCACGTGCTTCTGTAATCTTGCGCTCCTTTTTTACGGGGTTTGCAATTTTTTTGGTTTTTAGCAGTGTGGTTGCTGTTTTATGGATTGGATCGCGCGATGTTTTGAATGGAACGATGACAGGAGGAACATTAGGGCAATTTGTCCTTTATGCGGTTTTTGGAGCTTCTACTTTTGCGCAATTATCGGAACTGGGAGCAGAATTAATCCAAGCAGCAGGCGCTGCTGAACGGCTTGCCGAATTGTTACAAGAACAACCTACTATTGTAGCACCTAAAAATCCTTTATCATTAGAGCAACCTGTTCGAGGTGAACTTGTTTTTGATCAGGTTGATTTTACTTATCCTTCTAGACCACAAGAGAAGGTTTTACGCTCGCTTTCATTTTCTGTAAAAGCAGGCGAAACGGTTGCTTTTGTTGGGGCTTCTGGAGCAGGAAAAAGCAGCATTTTTTCTTTGATCCTTCGTTTTTATGATCCGACAAATGGAACAATTCGGTTGGATGGCATGGAAATTAATCGCCTTTCTTTACAAGATTTACGCAGTGCAATTTCCTATGTTCCACAAGATGTCGCCATTTTTGATGGAACATTGCGTGATAATATTATTTTTGGAACTGAAACTACCCATGAAGAGGAAATCCTTGCTGCCGCTAAAGCGGCTAATGCACTTGAATTTATTCAAGCTTTACCAGATGGCTTGGATACGCAAGTAGGAGAACGTGGTACCATGCTTTCTGGGGGGCAAAAACAACGCATTGGTATTGCACGGGCAATTTTAAGAAATGCACCCCTGTTGCTGCTTGATGAAGCAACATCTGCTTTAGATGCAAACAGTGAAAAGTTGGTGCAAGACGCTTTAGAAGGATTGATGCAAAATCGAACAACATTGGTCATTGCGCATCGTTTAGCAACAATTTTAAAAGCAGATCGTATTCTTGTGATGGATAAAGGCGCCCTTGTGGAAGAAGGAACCCATGCCGAACTTGTGGCAAAAAATGGTGTTTATGCTTACCTCGCAAAACTCCAATTTTCGCCTGAGTAAGTGATCTTGATACAAGAGCAGTATCTTTAAGGGCATAAACAGCACTCTTTTCAGACAGGCTTATCAATTTAAATCTCTCATGGAAAAAAGAAAAGCAAGCATTGAGATGTTTTTCTTTTTTAACGGGCTGTTCTTTTTTCTGCGCAAGATGGAGCATTTTATAAAGACACTTCTGTGTACAGAATGTAAAATGATACCAAGTTAATCTCTATGGGCTATTAAGATGTGCAAGGAGTTCTCTTCATAACAGCACTGTCACGTTGATTTATAAGGATAATTCATTGTTTTTCATGAAAGATCATGAATACCATAGGATTTTCTCATGTCAAACCCTCATAGTGAGTCAAACAAAATCTCTTGGCTTGCTCATCACAAGCAGAGTTGGTGTGTGGAGTGAAACGGTACAAGAAAGGAATGAAATACCTCCCTTGCCCCTTTACGTTCTAAGGGCTGTCAAAACATTGGGGCGCTGACAAAAGAGTATATGCTGGCAAAAAGTATAATAGGTGCTCGCTTTCTTGAAGCCTTTATGCGGGCTCACTTGATAGGCTCTAGGGACACAAGCTCTATCCTAAAGACTGACCACACTCTTTAAAAAACTGAATATTAAAATTTTTTCATGCCCTCTCTCACCGCTCTAAACAATAGTGTTTACCGAAAATCATGACAAATTGTAACTCACAAATACGCTTCTCTCTATTGCAAGAGTATCCTTTTATGCTCTTTCAAAAACACGAACACTTTTTGAATATTGTTTGCAGATCCGTCTTATTGAAAAAGAGCAAAGACTTTTTTAGCACTTTTGGGCTTCTTATAACTTTTGTATGAGCGCGTATAAGCAACAGCTTTTATAATAAACTGGCTTTTGGCAAAATTGTAAAATTTTATCAAATTTATTGTTTTTAAATATCACCACGACCACTGTTCTGCTCTTGCAGACACGCAACCTCAAAACACTTTCTCTTTGCTCACAAATCGTCTCTCCAGCTCTCTCTTTCAGGCATAGCCCATAAAAATAAGGATAGAGTACTTCGATTGAACACCATCTTCTCACCCCCTGCCCCATATATTTTACAGCTCTCAATTTTATAGCATCCCCTGTCGTGCTTTAAGAAGGCATTTTAACGATGATAAGAACATGTACAAAGAGGATATATCTTTAGGGTATTTATGTTTTAAAGCTTGCACGAAATCGTAATTTTTTTGTATAGCGAGTCAAGCATATGCAGAACTGACACCCTAACCATTTCAAACCATTCAGCTGTTTCAGGAACAGATAAGCCAAGTTCTACGATTATATCTTCAACCACGAATTCACCGAAGTACGGAGGATTTTCATCATTTTTTAGCGCTCCCTCTTCAGTGATCCTCTAGATAATTAACTCATTCAGCATCTATACCAGCAAAGCGAAATATTACGTGCTAATTTTCCTTTACATTCATTAGCCAAGCCCCCTCAAAATGACCTTTTAATAAATAGAGCTAAAAGGATAAGTCTTCAAAACCATTTGGTGAGATAGCTATATCAAGAGCACCGAGAATACGACTTAGTTTCTAAGAATAGGCGATTTTCCCCCTTTTATTGTATCAGTCTTGTAGAACTTTAAACCCTTTATCTTCAAATCAATAAATCATAATTGGATTATATTGCATAAAGATGCTTTTTCTCATTTTTCCATTTAACACACGATAAGTTACCATTTAGGCACGATGAGAAGCTTGCCCCTTATATCATGATTTCAGAACCACATGAGAAGAATAAAAGATGATGTGGCTTAATAAGAGAGTTTTTTCATAAGCCGTTTGGGTGTCTTAAGGTCAAGGATGCCGATAGGCGCAACTTGTAAAGGGTTGCCTTGAGGCTTAAGGACCCAAGGCTTGTTAGTCCCTTCATTAAAAGCGGATCTGATGTCATTATTTTGGAGAGCGATTATTAAGAATTTGAGAGGCAGACAGCCTCTCATCTTGATTTGTATGCAAACGAAGTGCACTCTATTTATTCAGGGAGAATAAGAACATACCCAGGAGGTGCTAAACGGAATAAGAGAGCGTCGTAACCCCACGCAGCAGACAGGGAGCAAATAGAAGAAACGCCTTCAGCAATTGCCATGAGTAATGCGAACGATATACCGGCTTCATCTGCTGTTGCTTCGCGGCGTTCTATGAGGTATCCGAAAAAAAAACAAAAAGCACGCTAATCCACTCGCACCTGCAAAGAAGCTTAGTACGGCATGAACCGGCCCACGTATGTTGAGCAAGATAATAAAAATTATGAAAGTAAATACTGTAAAGATCCCTTCGAATACCCCACGCACCATATTGCACAATTTTCGCATCATAATTGCAGAAAAGCTCTGTTCTGCGTATCGATTTTTTCTTTTGATGCTTATCTTCTTAGAAGAGATACCGTCCACAACTCCCCCCGTTTTAAGCCAAGATGCTATGAAGTTATTTATTTTTAATTATATCATCACAAAATACAAGAAAAATTTATCCATTTTAACGAAAAAATAGGTGTTTTATTGAGGTGCAAATCTATTTTGTTAGCAAGAGTTATTCAATTCGTTCGCCAATAGAAAAACTACCCCCATTGAAGAGGAAGCTATCCTGACGCACAAAAGCTTCATAAGCTGTATTCCAATCCACTCAGAAATCGCAACTCTCTAATCTACCCGCTTAATCCACCTTTGAAACTGCAATCAAATAAATTCTGCTGATGACAAGTAATGATAACATGAAAAAGAAAAAATATCACAATATCAAACTCTTCAATACAGTATGAGCTTTATGATTTTCACTCAAAAAGCAAGTGCCCACCCATGAACGACACCATACTAAAGTGCTGTGCATTCACAAATTTCCTAGCATTATCTCCCCTTCTCGAAATTGCACCTCTCCCGCAATCTTATCTCTCGATAGCACCCATTAAAGACTTTTAAAAGGTCCAAGGAAAAAACTCTCTGAGAAAGCTTTCAAGTCTAAAATGCCCCCGCCATTTTTATCATGATGAGGGCACAAAAAATCACGCAGAAACATGCAAAATCTCTCCGCATTTAAAAACAGGGCTTGTGCTTCAATCGCACGCTTTTTCTTGTTCTTTTGTCCATTGTCCCAAAGCCGCAAGATGGTTCATCCGAGCCCGATGACGAAATGCCTTCTGTGCAACAGCAATATTTTCATCTTTTCCCGCCCATGCTTTTAAAGCAGCTGCTTGCAGTGCTCGTCCATAGGAAAAGGTCAATTTCCAAGGCAATACGCCCAAAGAATTCATAGCAGATAAATGCGCCGTTGCTTCCTGATCAGACTGCCCTCCAGAAAGAAAAGCAATTCCGGGAACAGCGGCAGGAACAGTCTGTTTAAGCACTTGGACAGTCTTTTCAGCAACTTCTTCAACAGAAGCCTTGCGAGCATCCTTTCCATCAATCACCATATTGGGCTTTAAAATCATCCCCTCCAAAAGAACACGAGCTTCAAACAATTCTTTAAAGACAGCCTGCAAAACAGTGCGTGTCACCTCAAAGCAGCGTGTAATTGAATGCCCACACGATGATCCATCCATCAACACTTCCGGCTCAACAATGGGCACAATATTGAACTCCTGACATAAGGCAGCATAGCGTGCAAGAGCTTGTGCATTTTGTCTTATGGCGCCTCTTGTTGGCAAAGTGTGTTCATCAATAGCAATTACCGCACGCCATTTAGCAAAACGTGCTCCCAAAGCATAATAATTTTTTAGCCGCTCACGAAGACCATCCAACCCTTCGGTAATTGTTTCTTGGGGAAAAGCAGCCAAGGGTTTTGCACCGGTATCAACTTTAATCCCTGGCAAAGCGCCTGAATCCCGAATAAGATCCGTCAACATTTTCCCAGTTGATGCTTTTTGCCGAATGGTTTCATCAAATAAAATAACCCCAGAGATGGCGTTTTCCATCGCTTCTTTTGTACTAAAAAGCATTTCACGATAAGCACGGCGCTTATCTTCATTGGATTCAACACCAATGCTTTCAAAACGCTTTCCAATGGTCGCCGTACTTTCATCTGCCGCCAAAATACCTTTACCTGCATGCACCAAAGCAAGTGCAATATCTTCAAGCCGTTCATTCATAAAAAATTCCTCTTTATTTTGTCTTAATTTCTAAAAATGCGCAACACTATCAAAAAACACTCTACACGACTGTATAGTTTTTCTTTAACCTTCCCTTCAAAGAAGCCCTTTAAGCCTGCATGAGGGCAAGAATACCAGGAAGAGTCTTTCCTTCCATCCATTCCAAAAAAGCTCCTCCAGCAGTTGAGAGATAAGTAAAATCATTGGCAACACCGGCATGATTAAGGGCAAAAACCGTATCGCCCCCTCCCGCAATTGAAACCAACTTTCCCGTCAAACTACGTTCTGCTGCATGGCGTGCAACGGCAATGGTTCCCTTATCAAAGGGAGACATCTCAAAAACACCAAGGGGTCCATTCCACACAAGAGTAGCAGCTTCATCTATCGCAGCATTGATATGCGCAATAGAGCGCGTCCCAATATCCAATATCATGCCATCTTGTGGAATATCTTCAATGTCATAAAGACGATGCGGTGCATCTTTTTCAAAACGAAATCCAACGACAGCATCCTGAGGGAGCAGAAGCGTACAGTGACACTCTTGCGCTTTTTTAATGATTTTTTTTATCGTTTCCATCAATGCATGTTCACACAGTGATTTTCCTACATGGATACCTTGTGCAGCTAAAAAACTGTTAGCCATCCCCCCACCAATAATTAAGGAGTCAACTTTTTCCACCAAATGATTGAGCACAAAAAGCTTACTAGAAACCTTTGCTCCTCCCACAAGGGCAACCACAGGACGTGCTGGATTGCCAAGTCCTTTTTCTAATGCCTGCAACTCACCTTGCAAAGAGCGTCCTGCATAAGAAGGCAACAAATGCGTTATTCCCTCCACCGAAGCATGGGCACGATGAGAAACTGAAAAAGCATCATTAACATAGAGATCTCCATTATGAGCCAAAGCTTCTGCAAAAGAACAATCATTCTTTTCTTCACCAGCATAAAAACGAACATTTTCAAGCAGTAAAACACCACCATTTTGTAATGACTCAACTGCAACCTGCACCGCCGAACCGATACAGTCCGGAGCAAAAGCAACCGGCTGATTAATGATCTTTTCCAGCACTTGCACAACAGGACGGAGTGAAAACTCTTGCTCTACCTTTCCTTTGGGGCGACCACAATGAGAAAGCAGAATAAGTTTAGCACCACACTTTTGTAGCTCAATGAGTGTCTCTTTATGCCGTACAAGACGCGTCTCGTCACAAACTTTGCCCTGTGCCATAGGAACATTAAAATCTACGCGCACCAGAACACGTTTGCCCAAAACATCAACATCATCAAGTGTGCGAAACCCCATCACTGCTTCCTCTTCACTTTCCATTGTTTCAAATAAAAACGCATCCAACAACCCTGCCCACTTTTCTTTCCACTTATCCCCCTCTTTGCTTTTACAAGAGATCCACGACAGCCTATCTCTCACCCTTTGCTTAATAAAAATCCAAAGCTTTTATCGTCAAATGTACAAAAGCCCACCATTGCTCTTAATCTTCATATTCCATTGTGGCAAACAAATGCATTGGCTCAACTTGATCTCCATTAAAGCTTCCTTTTACTTCTAGGAAAAAGAGTTTACATCTCCTGTTTTCTAACGTTTTCTCAAAAGGTATCTCGTTCAGATCTTACTTTTTAAAAGTTTACTCTTTCATGCATCTTTTAAAAGCACGTATTGACACAGTATTAAAACAAAACACATCATCAATTTTTCAATAGCCTCTTCTCTCTAGCGCATGAGAACAACAGCCTCTATCTGTTTTTCTCAAAATTGCACAAAAATGAGACTTTTCCCTATAAAAAGAGGACCCTGAGGTCCTCTTATATTGTCTTAGCAAAAGCCACTGCCGTATCACTCATACGGTTAGAAAAGCCCCATTCATTATCATACCAAACCAGAACGCGACAGAGCTTACCATCAATCACTTTGGTTTGATCATTGTGGAAAATAGCTGAATGAGGATTATGATTAAAATCACAACTCACGAGTTTCTCTTCTGTAGTGTCCAAAACGCCCTTCAAAGAACCCTGTGCAGCAGTAGCAATAGCTGTATTAATTTCTTCGATTGTTGTGGAACGCTTAGCGATAAATGTCAAATCAACCACAGAAACATTAGGGGTCGGAACACGAATCGATACACCATCAAGCAATCCCTTTAATTCTGGCAAGACCAATCCCACAGCTTTTGCCGCTCCTGTTGAAGTAGGAATCATAGAAAGAGCTGCCGCACGTGCACGATAAAGGTCCCGATGCATTGTATCCAATACAGGTTGATCACCCGTATAAGAATGGATTGTTGTCATAAAGCCCTTTTCAATGCCGACCGTATTGTGTAAAACTTGTGCAACAGGCGCCAAACAATTGGTTGTACAAGAAGCATTTGAAACAACGCGATGCTCGCTGCTTAAAGATTGATGATTAACCCCATAGACGACCGTAAGATCTGCTCCTTCAGAAGGCGCAGAAATAAGAACACGCTTTGCCCCCGCATCTAAATGAGCACTTGCTTTATCACGCGCAGTAAAAATACCCGTACATTCCAAAGCAATATCGATATCCAAATCTTTCCAAGGCAATTGAGCAGGATCACGCTCTGCGCATACCTTTATTAAACCACCTCCCACATCAATAGCATCCCCTACCACCTTAACGATCCCAGGAAAACGCCCATGAACTGAATCATAGCGTAATAAATGGGCATTTGTTTCCACCGATCCCAAATCATTAATTGCAACCACTTCAACATCTTGTCGTCCACTTTCCACAAGTGCACGTAAAATATTGCGACCAATACGACCAAACCCATTAATTGCAACACGAACTGTCATTTCACATGTTTCCTCATCAATTTTTAAAAGCACAACATTTAAAACACAATAAATGGGTATTTCACCAATCCAAAATCATTAATTCCCACAATGTCAATATCTTGATCACTCACTCACTTATCCACAATAATGCACAAGATCATCCACAATACTGCACAAAATATGATGCCCTACAATCACCCCATTCATGACAACACAAGCTGTCACTTTGTCTTTTCCTCTTTGATCTTTTCCAGCTCTTTTTCAACGGTGGCAACAACATTTTCCCAAGTAATACCAAAATGCGCATAAAGGGCATCAATTGTTCCACTTGCCCCAAAGCCCTCCATACCAATAAACACACCATCACAGCCAATAAAACGGTCCCATCCTTGGGCGACAGCAGCTTCAATGGCAATTTTAATCGGTGCATCTCCAATGAGAGCACGCTGATAGGAGAGAGATTGTTGAGAAAAAAGTTCAAAACAAGGCACAGAAACCACACGCGTTGGGATGCCTTTTTCTTCTAACACCGCATGTGCCTCCACTGCAATTTGCAATTCTGAACCAGAAGCAAACAGCGTCACTTGTGCATCATCGCTAGCTGTTAGGAATTCATAAGCACCAAGCATACAGAGATTTTCTTCTTCATATTCTTGACGCAAAAGCGGTAGATTTTGTCGACTTAAAGCCAAGGTAGAAGGCGTCCCGCGTGCTTTCAAAGCCAATTGCCAACACTCGACTGTCTCCATAGCATCGGCAGGACGAAACACAAAATGATTAGGCATTGCACGCAGGCAAGCCAAATGCTCCACGGGTTGATGGGTCGGCCCATCCTCACCAAGACCAATAGAATCATGAGTCATGACATAAATCACCCGCAACCCCATGAGAGAAGAGAGCCGCATAGCGGGACGCATATAGTCAGAAAAGCATAAAAAGGTTCCCCCATAAGGAATAAAGCCGCCATAAAGGGCAAGACCATTCATCACAGCTCCCATTGCATGTTCGCGAATTCCATAATGCAGATAGCGCCCTGAAAAATCTTCAGCAGAGATACTTTTCATCTGGCTACTTTTTGTATTATTAGATCCGGTTAGATCAGCCGAACCACCAATAGTCTCAACAACGACCTCATTGATCACTTCAAGAGCCATTTCCGAAGCTTTACGCGTAGCAACAACGGGGCGCTCTTCAACCAATTTCTGTTTATAAGTATCAATAGCGCCATCAAATCCGCCCACGAGATCGCCCCGCATCAATCTTTCAAACTCCACACGCTCTGAGACAGGAAGATCAGCAAATTTTTCTTCCCATTTTTGGCGTTTTTTAGCAGCATTGAGACTAGCCAAGCGCCAATTATCGAGAATATCGGCTGGAATAACGAAAGGCTCAGCATCCCACCCTAAAGCGATACGGGTTTCAGCGATTTCTCGTGCGCCCAAAGGGGCTCCATGAACTTTATTGGTACCCGCTTTATTTGGTGCTCCAAAACCAATTGTTGTTTTACAAGCGATCAAAGTTGGTTTATCGGAATTTTGTGCCGCCTCAATAGCCCGCGCAATTGCTGCTTGATCATGCCCATTGACTTTATGTGTCTCCCAACCAGAAGCCTTAAAACGCGCAATCTGATCTGTACTGTCAGCAAGGGAAATCTCTCCATCGATAGAAATATTATTATCGTCCCACAACACAATAAGCTTATTGAGTTTCAAATGACCGGCAAGGGAAAGTGCTTCTTGAGATATCCCTTCCATAAGGCATCCATCGCCCACCAACGCATAGGTGTAATGGTTGATAAGATCACCAAAACGGGCATTTTGCAAACGCTCTCCAAGAGCCATCCCCACGGCATTCGCCAACCCTTGTCCGAGAGGACCAGTCGTTGTTTCGATTCCCGCCACATGCCCATATTCTGGATGCCCAGCAAGCTTTGCTCCTAATTGGCGAAAATTTTTGAGATCTTCAATGCCAATATCTTCATAACCAGAAAGATACAAGAGAGCATAAAGCAACATAGACCCATGTCCTGCTGATAACACAAAACGATCACGGTTAGGCCAGCGAGGTTTTTTGGGGTCATGAGCAAGGAATCTTGTATAAAGAACCGTAGCAATATCGGCGGCTCCCATTGGCAAGCCTGGATGACCAGAATTTGCTTTTTCAATCGCATCAATAGCAAGAAAACGGATAGCATTGGCCATCTGATTCTGTTGGTGGGTGTTTGTCATGAATAATCGACCATTTCGTTAAATACGTTATTCTGTTGCTTTTTCCGTATTCTCTTAAAATTCTCAAGAAATACTATTTTCTAACCATTAGCGTGAGACTTTTTGCCACCACTTCAATAACATTAATAACATTCCCCTCACGCGTCCTGTATATCCATGTCATTTATGCCAATACGCGCAAAAAATCCAGCTTTTAATTTATATCTATCCCCTGCTTTGCTTGCTAAAATATCTTACATACTTAAAAATAAAATGCACACAACACAAGAGTGAAAGTGATTCGTTTTTGCATAACACATTGATAAAGGATACAATTACCCAAAGGATAAAAGCAATGAACCAAGAGACTACAGTTCTACAAGATGCTTTAGAGCACCTAGAAAAGGCACTTAGAACTTTAGAGATCACCATAATAAACCGTAATGCCGTTATTGATAAAAATAACGAATGGGAAGAAGAAATCCAACGAATGAATGCTGACCGCAGCCATCTTGCCCAAGCGCTTGACAAAGCTGAAGCCCAAATTGAACGCTTAGAGTCCGTAAACAAAGAAGTTTCCAAACGTCTTATTAAAGCAATGGAAACAATTCGTGTTGTCATTGATAGATAAAGGTTTGAATGTATGGAAACTGTTTCCGTTACCATTGATGGTAAAATTTATCGCATGGCTTGTGACAAAGGACAAGAACGTCGTCTTATTGCGCTTGCTGCTCAATTAGATCAATATATCACACATTTAAAGAACAATTTTGGTGAAATTGGCGACCATCGTTTATCGGTTATGGCTGGCATAATGATTATCGATGAAATGGAAGAAATAAAACGAGAAAATAAAAAATTACAAGAAGACTACAATGCTCTTTTACGACTCCACAACGAAAGAGACCGCACCATGGGGAAAATTATGCGTGACACCACACAACGCATTGAAAATCTCACCAACCAATTGCTCAAAGATGATCAAAACCACACAAACATTCAAGAACAAGAACAGGAAGATTTCTAAAAAGTACATCAGCGCATAATAAACCAGAGACTTGACTTGTCCGCCACATCTCACAGGATAAAAATTCTTAAACCCACACCAGTCTGTAAACAGTCTGGTTTCTTATAGGAAGGATTCCAGCTACTCACAACTTATGGGATTAACTTAAACCTCAACAAGAAAGCCCTACCCTGAATATTTCACCTCCGCACAAACGCTTCCTATATCAAGGAGGCTGCCTTATATCACCACATTTCAAATGAGATGTCTTTTAACAGCGCAATAAGATAACAAAACCAACATCATTGTAAAAAAATCATATAAATGACAACAGCAACAAACAAATAAAGCACCCTTCGAAAAAAAGAACTATATTCATGTTCCCTATGAATGCATGTCCAAAATCCTTGCCCCTAGATAATATCAAGCAGATTCAATATATTAAAAAAATAACCTTATCTATTATACCGTAAAACACCGCTATTTGATAATATAAGCACCATAGAGT
Organism: Bartonella sp. CL71SXKL; assembly: GCF_042194935.1. Lineage (NCBI taxonomy): Bacteria > Pseudomonadati > Pseudomonadota > Alphaproteobacteria > Hyphomicrobiales > Bartonellaceae > Bartonella > Bartonella sp. CL71SXKL. Next base: position 100,262 of record NZ_JBHINI010000004.1, read on the forward strand.
CTTTGCACCTAGAATGTTCATCCGATGAAACCCACCGAAAAGAACCGTATCATTTATAAACCAGCGTGAATTAAGTATTTTCATCCTTTAGAGCAGGAAAAAAGTCAAAACCGAAGAGTATGTTAATCTCATACAACCTCAAACATCATAAACAACAATAATAGCTCTTGAAAACATCCTCTACCGCTATTTTTATCCTTATAACAAATAATCCATATTCCTCTCCCCACCACCCAAAATCTCCAAGCTTAATAAAAGAGCAAGTCGGCACCATCATTATAACCAGCCCTCAATATTGCGACAGCACCCTTGGCTCTTAAAACGGTTCATAAGAGGGACGCCTTTCTTGTACAGCTTTTTCCCATAAAACCCACCCGCTTGTGATGTACAAACAAATAGTCATGATTGACAAAACATGCACAAATTTAAAATAAGACAATCTTGCGGTATTCGGGATTTTGATAGAAGATAAAGAAAGATAAGTTATCATTATAAATCAATATGTTGCAAATGATCAGACAAAGCATATTTTAAAAACACATTCACCCATCACTTTTTCTCATAACATACCAGCACGATTTTTTAGGCACATAATTTTAATTTTATTCAATTCTGTCTGCAAAAGTTTAAAATGAGAACAATTTCAAGGCTCTCATTCAAAAAGAAAAAGAATAAATTCTCATTATCAATGAACATCTGGCTCGTATAAATATCAATAAAGCAATCCCCAATATGCCTTAATGAAATAAAAGGGGGGCTCCCATTAAATGCCCTACCGTAAAAGCAGCTTCCTCAGAACTAAAACAAAATCAACAGACAACATCACCGCATCTGCTCCCATCCCCAAACTGGACAACCTAACGCAATACCTTTCTATCTTACGATAAGAGATAAAAGAATAATGGGTTCTATGGAGGCATTCACAAGAGGCGCGCACCCGTTGTTTTTAAAGCCTGTTCAAAGGCGCATGAAAAAACACCATGCGTAAACGGCTCAAATCCCTTTCGTTCCATCTTGAGAGACAGAAGCAATACGCAAGAGATTTGTCGCACCGGGCGTTCCAAGGGGAACCCCAGCTGTCACAAGGAAGCGATCTCCTCCTTTGCAAAAGCCTTCCTGAAATGCAATAGCTGCTGCACGATCAACCATATCCTCTAAACTCCGTGCATCTTGCGTAACCACACAATGAAGCCCCCAAACTAAAGCCAAACGCCGTGCTGTTTCCACAATGGGCGATAAAGCAATAATCGGTCTATTAGGGCGTTCACGAGAGGCGCGCACCCCCGTTGTTCCTGAAGCCGTATAGGCAACGATAGCGGATAGAGCAAGTGTTTCAGCAATCTGACGTGCAGCAAGAGAAATCGCATCCGTTCCTGTTGATTCTGGTGCTGGATGTTGTGCTCCAACCTGAGCGGCATAAGTGTGATCCTGTTCGATTTGCCGCGCGATTCGGTCCATCATAAGCACAGCTTCTTCAGGATAGCGACCAGAAGCAGATTCAGCAGACAACATCACCGCATCTGTTCCTGCATAAACTGCTGTAGCAACATCCGACACTTCTGCGCGTGTGGGAACAGAAGATGTGATCATTGATTCGAGCATTTGTGTTGCCACCACAACAGGCTTTCCTGCTAAACGACAAGCTTTTATGAGCTCCATCTGAAGTGCAGGGACCTTTTCCAAGGGCATTTCCACTCCAAGATCACCCCGTGCAATCATAATACCATCGGATACCTCAATAATTTTCTCTATATGCTCCAAGGCTTGAGGCTTTTCGATTTTAGCCATCAAAGACACCTTGCTTTTCGTCAACCGACGCACCGCCATAATATCTTCTGGACGTTGAATAAAAGAAAGAGCAACCCAATCAACAGGCTGCTGTAAAAGAGCCTGAAGATCCTCCTTATCTTTTGACGTCATCGAATCAAAAGGCAAAATTGTATCGGGAAAACTGACACCCTTTCGATCAGAAATACGGGTTCCAGAAACCACGCGACACTGTACAGAATGACCATCACAAACTTGCGCACGCAGTTCCACCCTTCCATCATCAATCAACAACCGATCCCCTGGTTTAACAGCCGAAAATACATCCTCATGAGGGAAAAAAACACGCTGTGCATCACCAAGAACATCGCGATTATCTAATGTAAAGCTTTGCCCAACACGCAAATCTTCTTGCCCCTTAGCAAAACGCCCCACACGCAGTTTTGGCCCCTGAAGATCCACTAAAATACCAATGGGGCGTCGAACTGTTTTTTCAACTTCTCGTATAGACTTGACCAAATCACCCAGCATATCACGATCAGTATGGCTCATATTAAGACGAAAAACGTCTGCTCCTGCCCTAAAAAGCTTCTCAATCATCAAACGAGAAAAAGAAGAAGGACCAAGAGTCGCAATAATTTTTACTTTACGTGCACGTTTCACGGTGGAGAATTTCCTGAAAGAGAAGGTATAACTGAATTGTTTAACAAAGACTCATCCGTCAACTGTACCATCCAACTGGTTTGATTTCCGGTATCGATCTCTTTAAATTCAGCCTTTTGATATCCTCGAGGGAAACAATCATGAACCCCTTGAATGGTAAATTGGCTATCTTGTACACACATGGTCACAGAGCCTGCCCAGTTCCCTTTTTTTTGTGCTCCTTCCGCATAAAAATAATAAAACCGTGAAGCAAGAGGCCCCTCAATTAAAGTTTTACATTCCGTCACTGGTACCGTCCACCAGCCTTCGCTCACCCACCCAGAAAATGTACGATATCCAAGAGCAACCCCTACAGACTGTTGGGTTGTATTACAAACTCTAAAGTCAGCTTTTGCAAAAACAACGAGGGGAAACAAGAGCAAAATACTCAAGAGAAAAACTTTTAATCCTTTCTGAAACACCCAATATCGTTTTTTTAAAATCACAAAACTTCCTCTATAATGTCAAATTCTCAAAACAAATTACACATTTCTTTTTTTAAAGCTTTTCAAGTCTAAAACGTATATTTTCATATTTTTCTTTTTATAGCCCTTTTATCAATGCATATATCTTAAAAATTTTACAAAATATTTAAAGTCAATTTGTAAAAAAGCTGTGTAGCTTGATTTACTTTTTATTTTCAAGCTTTTTTAACATAAATTCGTCGTCGAAAAACAACTTAAAATATATAACTTGGAGAAAAATACAATGAACGATACAGTAACCGATCAAACACACGCTATATCCGTAAACCAATTACGCTCTTTTATCGAACGTATTGAACGACTAGAAGAAGAGAAAAAAACCATTTCTGATGATATTAAAGACGTTTACACTGAACTTAAAGGCTCTGGCTTTGATAGTAAAGCTGTTCGAAGCATTATACGGCTGCGTAAAAAAGAAGAGCATGAAAGAATGGAAGAAGAAGCAATCATTGAACTTTATAAAAATGCGCTTGGTATGAATTAAACCATTGATAACATTGGAAATTTTCTTAAGAAAAGAAAATACAAAAAACAAATGGCAAAAAATAAATGAATGTATAAAAATTTCACCCAACAATAAGCCGTTTGTGTAACTTGTAACGAGACTATCGGTCACAGAATACACAATATTGCAACAGCCCTCACATTTAAAAGGATTTATACAGAGAATTTTTATTCTTATTCTTCAATCATTGTTTATCCACATAAACCCTCACTTGTATGCCAACCCAGTTTGTGATGTGCAAGAGAGGTGTTTTTTATGATTAAACATCAATAAATTTGAAGTGAGAAAGTCTTCCGATATTGAGGACTCTCTTCAAATTGAAAAAAATGAATTATGATGATAAATCAATTTATTATCTACGAAAAGAAACATATGAAAATGGTCAGCAGTTGAAATCCGCTAAACGAGATTCTAAACTATTTATAAAAGAAGAGGTGGTTAAAGATCTTAATCTTTGAGGATAGGGAGAAATTCAGCATATTTACACATTTGATAAAAAGACCCTTAACAAAACTTTATTGGAATCTATTAACGGACTCATAAAGATCATTGATTCGAGAGGTTAGAATGTGATCTCTCCATTTTCCAGAAATCATCAAATAGTCTTTGGCATAGCCCTCTTTTTCAAAATGAAGGCGTTTTAATAAACGTTCGCTTTTTATGTTCTCAGGTCTATAATTTGCCATCACTCTATGTAGATGATAAACATGAAAGATATGGCGTATTAGAGCCGATAAACTCTCAAACATGAGACCTTTGCCTTGTTGTTTTTCATCAAGAGAAAAACCAAGATGACAGGCTTGAAAAACACCCCGAACCACATTTGTAAAATTCACAACACCGATGACTGTGTTTTCATTTTTTAATCGTACAGCATATCGATATGCTTGTCCCTGTGCACTTTCACAAGCAAATGCATTGGCTCGTGTTTCCCAAGCTGTTAGGGTATGGTAATCATCAGATCTAACAGGTTCAAAAGGATGCAGATGATTCGCATTACGGAGGTAATAAGAAGACAGTTCAGCTGCATCTTCTAAACCGATCAATGTAGAAATTGTTCGCTTTGTTTTAATTGCCATCATTTTCTCCTCCTAGACAATGTCACAATAACACGTTGATTTATCTTAACAAATCATCATTTTTAAACTCAAATCATAATGTCGAATACAGTAAGCTTTCCTCATCACAACACTTCTTACGTTAGAATCAATGAGGATCATTTGCTTTTCCATCATAAGCGGAGGTGGTATGTTTAAAGCATAAGGTAAAGACAAGGGAATATTTCTTATGAATGCTCTCAAGTTCCAAGGGGCGCTGTAGCAACATTGGGGACTGGCAAAGTATGCAATGGAACTGGCATACTTCCATATACGAAATTTTGAAAAAACTCACGGCAAAGATAGTTTTGTTTCTTTGCCTTGTAAGCTCAGAGCATGCTTGTTTTGCGCTACCATATCACTGTCCCCCCGTATACAAATCCCAATGACCATCACCTCGAGGTGCTATATGTTACAGTGCGATCTAAAAAGTCTCTGCCATAACTCGTCAACAACACTGTTCGCGCAAAATCAGCCATAAGATCTTGTAACAAATCAAAGAAAAGCGATGATGCAATACGAATTAAAATGCTTAGATATTAATATCTAAAACATTACCGTGAACACGCTTCCATTTCTTCGCGTAAAATTTCAAGTTCTAACCATTCTTCTTCTTTTTGTGTGCAAGTATTTTTCTTTTTTTCCAACGTTGTTGATAAACGCTCAAAACGCTCTTTATCACTGCGATAGAGAGCTGGATCAGAGAGTTCTTGCTCAATTTTTTTGATTTCGTCCTGCAAAACAGCAATTTCTTCAGGCAATTTTTCCAATGCATAAACCTGCTTATAAGACAATTTACTTCGTGTTTTTTTCTCCCGCCCTATCAAGCCATGATCTGTTGATGTGTCCTGCTTTGAAAGCTCTCCCGCATGAGATTTTGAAGGTGCTTTACGCTGCGATAATTCTGTTTTTTTGCGTTGTAAACGAAGAGCATGCTGGTTTTGCGCCATCATATCACTGTAGCCGCCCGCATACAAAACCCAATCACCATCACCTTGAGGTGCCAACATATGCGTTACAGTACGATCTAAAAAGTCTCTGTCATGGCTGACCAACAATACAGTTCCCGCAAAATCAGCAATAAATTCTTGCAACAAATCCAAAGTTTCCATATCCAAATCATTGGTCGGTTCATCAAGAATCAAAAAATTTGCAGGACGAGAAAGAAGTCGTGCAAGCATGAGGCGTGCTCTTTCTCCCCCGGAAAATTCTTTAAGGGGAGTGCGTGCTTGTTCCGGTGAAAATAAAAAGTCTTTCATATAAGAAACCACATGCCGCTCCAGCCCATTGATCACAAGAGTATCACCTCTTCCTCCCGTTAAATAATGCGCTAAAGTTTCTTCTTCATTTAAAATACGTTGCTGATCAAGCAATGCCATAGAGAGGTTATAGCCATGCCTCACCGTTCCACTATCCACGGCTTCTTGCCCAATTAATGCAGAAAGGAGCGTTGTCTTTCCGATTCCATTGGGTCCTACCAACCCGATTCGATCACCCCGCTGAATGCGCAAAGAGAAATCTTTCACGATAATGCGATCACCATAGGATTTTGAAATTTTCTTTGCTTCAAGCACCAATTGCCCAGAATCATGACTTTTTGCTGCTGTCAAAAGTGCATTTCCCGGCTGCCCTTTATAGGTTTGATGACGCTGTCTTAAATCTTTTAATTCGCCTAAGCGCCGTACATTACGCTTACGCCGTGCGCTCACGCCATAACGCAACCATTGCTCTTCACGAGCAATTTGGCGCCCCAATTTATGCTGTTCGATGGCTTCTTCTTCCAGTGCTTTATCACGCCAATTTTCAAACTCAGAAAAACGCTTTTCCAGTCTTTTGGTTGTGCCACGATCAAGCCATACCGTTGACCGCGTAACATTTTCTAAAAATCGCCGATCATGGGAAATCACCACAATCGCTGAACGCAAAGAAGCTAAAACAGCTTCCAGCCATTCAATGGTTGGTAAATCAAGATGATTGGTTGGTTCATCTAAGAACAAAATATCGGGTTTTGCAGCAATGGCCCGTAACAGTGAAACACGCCGCTTTTCGCCTCCCGAAAGCGTTTCCAATTTTTCCGCCCCAGAAAACCCTAAATTTGTGCGAAGCGTATTGATCCACTGGACATCAGATGTATCGTCCAGCCCCGCTTCCATATAAGCATTAATATCTTCAAATCCTGAACAATCCGGATTTTGTGAGACATAACGGAGCGTTACTCGCGGGTGGCGAAAAATTTCGCCACCATGAGGTTCTAATATTCCTGCGGCAATTTTTAATAGGGTCGATTTTCCACAACCATTACGGCCGACCAGCGCAATACGCGCCCCCTGCTCAACCGATAAACAAGCTTGATTGAGCAAAGGCGTTTTTCCAAAATTTAAGAAAATGCGGTCAAGCCGCAGAAGCGGCACCGCCATTAACGAACGCGGCGCGGACAAGGTGCTTTATACATCACCCCTCTTGCATCACGGTAAGCACATAATTGTCGTACAGGAACTCTCTGTCCACAAGGTGCTTGGTAAACATGCCCTCTACGACCACGATACGTGCACAATTGTGATACCTGTCTTTGTTGTTTTCTTTGATTTGCAGCTGCACCTGTTACTGTTCCAGCCAAAGCACCAAATGCTGCACCGGTCAGTGCTGCTCCAGGCGTACTTCCAGCAATAGCAGTTCCAGCCAAAGCACCGATTGCTGCTCCTCCTACGCCGTAACGTGCAACGCGTTCATCGTTTGTAGTACAAGCGACTGAACTGAAACCAATGGCTGAAACAACGGCCACTTTAAAAATTGATTTTAACATATCAAAACCTTTCCTTCTCAAGATCAATACATATATCGTTTATGTCGGCACTTCATCACTAGGCCCCCCCCTGCCTTATTCAAAATATATTGGAAGAGCTTTATGGAATAGGTACAGACACTAACAATATAGCTTTTCCAGAACCTAAATGGCAAGAAAAGGTTCCACAAATACGGTTAGAAAGTGTTAAAGAAGAGCCAAATGACACATTTTTGTCACAAATTGGCCATTTTACCCCTTTAAGAGTTAAACCTTTTAAATCAGAAAAACCGATAATACTAAACAAACATCCCTTAGGCAAATCATACGAACAAGGTTTTGACAAAACCGGCCAACCTTCTTCCAAACCGCTTGTCAACAACACTGAAATACCCCTTTCAGCCATCATCAACGCTTGCGTTATATGAGAAAGGCTGTGATCACTTCGCTCCCCTCCCAAAGCACCGCACAAAATAAGCTTTTTAGCGCCATTTTGCAGCGCTCTTTCACATGCCAGAGCACTATCTGTCATATCTTTATCAGAGGGAAAAACTTCACGCGGAACATGACTATATTGACGTATTAAATTCTCATCTGATGAATCAAAATCCCCTAACCACAACTCAGGCGTCGCATTAAGCGCTGCCGCATGACGCATACCACCATCAGCAGCAATTACCCGACTGTTTTGAATTTGATTAAGCAAACGATCAGTGATATGAACATCCCCATTTAATAATATCGTAAATGTTGTCATGCCATACTTTGCCTTTCACAAAATTTTCTTTACAGTGCATCTTTTTATAAGTGAGAGTCATTTTTTATAAACAAAAAGCATGATATAGCCAAACGAATCCTTATCTCTAATGCCTTTCTTAAAGAAACATACGATACAAAGATACAAATGCAATTTGCCAAATTACTCCGCAGAAATAATGTGCACCATGGTCCAACGCACCCCATTTTTCACCGCAATTTTCTTTTTCGCTCGTGCCTGTATAAAGCCACTCTCATAAGTTTAACGTTTCTCCTTTCGGCTTGTCATACACCACTTTCTCAAAATGATAGGCTTTCTTCCACTTCTTCTAAAACGATCAAACGTACCAACAACCACAATATCTATGTCACATTAAGCGCTCTGCAACACCCACGTATTCTGCAAATGTATGGTGGCGCTTATCATGATGCAAAACTTGAACACCTTTTAGCAAAGATTGTCCGTAAACTGGCAGTTGCATCACATAGTTCTCATCAAAGCTATTCTGTAACAATTTTAAACTCAGAAACTGTCAATGCCTTTGCGCTCCCCAATGGCTCGATCTACATCACTCGTGGTATGCTGGCATTAGCCAATGATTCTTCAGAAGTTGCAGCCATTTTAGCCCATGAGATAGCACATATCAGAGCCAATCATGGCATTTTACGCCTGCAAAAAGAAGCCCAATTAAAGATGACCAATCACATGTCTTCACGTCTTCTTTCTTCTATTGGCAAAAAACTTCATAACCCTATGCAAAACAAGCAACAACTCGCGCAATTTTCCCGCAATCAAGAGCTGGAAGCTGATTCCCTTGCACTCGAAATGCTCCAACAATCAGGATATGATCCATTTGCTTCACCGCGCTTTCTTCAAACAATGGAAGCCTATAGTGCTTTTCGTAATATCTCCGGCACCCAAAATGCCTCTCTAGATTTTCTAGCTTCTCACCCAACCACCCCTCAACGCATTCGGCTTGCGATAGAAAAAGCGCGTAAAATCAGTAAAGGGAATAGTACAATATCCGATCATGATTCTTTTCTCAAAAGCATTGATGGCATGATTTTTGGAGGAGGCTTTTATACAGGTTTTGTACGAGGCAACCAATTTATTCACCCACAATTGCGCATAGCTTTTTCTGTTCCAAATAATTTTACAATAGAACATTCAGCACACACTGTTTGGGCCAGTGGACCAGATAAAATTGCGATTCGTTTTGACGCTATTCCACATCCTGCTGAAATATCTGCGAGTGATTATTTGAAAAGCGGCTGGATTCTCGGGCTAGACCAATCATCTATCCGCCCCATCACAATTCAAGGGCTCCCCAATCAAGAATTTACGCGTCAAGGATTCCAAAGCCAAAGTTTACTTGGAGCACAAGCCTATGCTACCAATGATCAATGGCAATTTGATGTGGTTGCCATTCCATTCAACAACCACATCTTTCGTTTTTTGACGGCCGCTCCACATAATTCTCGAAATTTTGCAGAGGTTGCCAAAAAAACGCTACAAAGCTTTCATTCTCTTTCATCTTCACAGTTAAAAAAATTGCAGCCCTTAAAAATCCGTGTTGTTTGTGTTAAACAAGGAGAAACCGTTGCAAATCTTGCAGATAAAATGCAATACACACCATATAAAGAAAAACTCTTTCGCATCCTCAACGCCCTCTCACCAACGCAAACTTTACCCGCAGGTACCAAAGTGAAAATTATTACAGAATAAGCCCTTTTTCTCATCTGCTACAGTTTTAATTCTTTTCTATCTGTATCACGCCCTCCCCCTTAAAGCATATTCGAAAATAAGGAGGAACACTTTAAAATCCAATTTCATCATGCCTCTATAGGCCTCCGTGTGATACATATTTTCTCCAACTAACTCTGCCCCCTGTCTTCCTCTGTTTATCAGTAGCGCCCCCAAGGAGGCATATTCCTAAACAAATATGAACACCCCCTAAAACTGACTTCATCATATTCTCATATGCCCCCACTTAATATATTCTCTTTCCTCCTCCCCCCCAAAGCATTTCACTGCTTATATATCGTAAGCGTCTTCTGAATGAACCGTAAGGAGAGCAGAACGCAATTTTTGCAAAGCCCTAGCTTCAATTTGACGCACGCGCTCTTTCGAGATTCCTAACTTTTCACCCAAAACTTCGAGAGTCGCCCCCTCTTCATTTAAGCGACGAAAGCGAATAATTTCCAACTCCCGTTCGTTGAGAATTTGCAACGCATCGTAAAGCCACTGTGTACGCCGTTGACCATCAATGACTTGCTCAATTAAAGCATCAGGAAGAGGACTATCATCCACCAAAACATCCATCTTAGCAATGGGATTATCACTATTCTCAGAAACAGAAACACTCAAGGAATTATCAGAACTGGAAAAACGAAAATCCATCGTTTCAACATCGCGCACGGAAACGCCAAGCTTTTCAGCGATTGTGCGAAAAATATCCTGTTTTGACAAAGCACTATCATCTTGTATCAGTTTTGCACGCAAACGCCGAAGATTAAAGAAAAGTGCTTTTTGCGAAGAACTCGTTCCCCCTCGAACGATTGACCAATTTCGCAAAATATAATCTTGAATAGAAGCGCGTATCCACCACGTTGCATACGTTGAAAAACGCACTTCCCGATCAGGTTCAAAACGTGCAGCTGCTTCCAATAGTCCCACATACCCTTCTTGGACCAAATCTCCCAATGGCATTTTGAAACGTTTAAAGCGATTAGCAATAGCAATCACTAAACGCATATGAGCCGCTGCAATTTGATGCATGGCATCATCATCACGTTTGTCTTTCCACCGCAGAGCCAAATCATGCTCTTTTTGTCGTTCAAGATAAGGTGCTTGCATAGCAGAACGCATCATATTACGTCCTAAGCTTTTGTCTGCATCGCTATAATTTTTGCTGCTTTTATAAACAGCATTTGAAAGATTACCCATAATAACCCCTTGCGATTAAAATTATCAAAATTGATTTGGCAACGACATCATTGTTCTTTGCTTAAAAAGAACGCAAAAGTTGTTAACTTCTGTACCTACTACTTTAACGTGTAATTTTATAATCGCAATTGTTTTTTTTACTGTCATGGTAAAACTTCTTGTCATAAGACACAATTTCACCTGCAAAATGCCTTTACAACATGCCTTTTAGCCTATGAAATATTTGAAAAAACTTTCTCTCCACTTTTCATGACAAAACAGCAAAAAAAATAAAGTGATCACGCAAAACAAATGCTGTTTTTTGATAACCAATTCCGTTTCCTTTTAAATTGAAGAATTTATTCATGCTTTCAGCTTTACAATACAACTAATAAGTGTAATTTGCAAATATAAAGCATCTAAACTGAATGAAAACTGAATAAAAAAAGAATCATTCAAGTTTTAAAGGCGCAAAGAAACAGCAAAAAATGACAAGAGTGATTGAAGCAAACGCAACAAACGTGTTAAAGAAAGAGCACCATTATGAAATTGTCGCAAAAAGCTTTTGACCAGTGTCACACTGAGAAAGAAAATGATCATGGATAGCAAGATTGTTCAACAGAATGAGATTCTTCAAGATGATATTCTCATTGAAAAACACGGAAGGGGTAAATTTGAAGGTTTTCGTTTTTATGCCAACAAAAACAGTACCGATCAAATAGCTGATAAGCAAATTTCAACAGAGAATGAGAATTTGATTCTTGCTTTTTCCAAACGCGCGACACGTTTTTGTGCTTGTGCAAATGGAGATTTTACCCTCAGTTCTGATGGAATTGTGCGCTGGATTGGTCAACCCGTAGGACAACTTGTAGCAACAGAAGATTTTTTCAAACCAAAACTGATTGTTTTAGCAGATGAACAACTCACGGGAGAATCCCGCAATAACGTTGTGAAGCGATTAGAACGCTTTGTCACCTTTCATTTTGAAACGACTTTAAAACCCCTGTTTGATTTGCGCAATGCTGATAATTTAACGGATTCAACAAACAGTCTTGCTTTACAACTTTTTAACTCTTTAGGGATTTTACCACGCCGCGAAGTTTTAGACATTGTCAAAAAACTTGCGCAAGAATCACGTGCCGTGCTTCGGCGTCTAGGCGTGCGTTTTGGCGCTTTTCACATCTATGTTGCCGGAATGCTTAAACCTGCTCCGGTTCAAGCCATTACTCTCCTGTGGAATCTTCAAAATGCGGGACAAGATCAAACTGGTTTGGGTGAAATTTTTTCAGCATTATCTGCTGGTCGAACCTCTTTGATTGTTGACCCTACCTATAACCGCCAATTTTATCAATTAGCCGGCTACCGAATCTTAGGACAACGTGCTGTACGGATTGATATTTTAGAACGTCTTGCCAATCTCATCCGCCCCGCACTTCATTGGAAACAAGGAAGTGATCCCAGACCCGATGGAGCCTATGATGGCAAAAGTTTTTTTGTTACACCAGCCATGATGTCCATTCTTGGGGCCAATGGAAATGATATGGAAGAAATCCTCAAAGGACTTGGTTATCAATCGTACAGCATAAGCAATACTGTTTTTGAACAAAATCTCTTTGCACACCAAGCCTCTTCCCCTGTCAATAGGACAATACAAGATGTTCCTGCAGCAGAATGCGTTGGAAGTCAATGGCAAACAATAAGCGATTTAAAAACAACACGAGAAGAAAAAAATACCTCATACCCAAACACTTTATCCTCTGGTATTGAAAAACATCTCCATAAAACCAATCGCTTACCAGCAGCTGAACCTGTTGGGAATTTTGCCAAATCCCCTCGCTCTACAGAAGAAGGTAAAGTTATTTTATTATGGCATTATAAGCATCAATTTCACCACCACGCACAAAAAAAACATGATAAATTAGGAAATAAGTGGCAAAATAAATCGAAGAACGCTGTAAAAAAAGCGGAACACACAAATGAAAATTCCCCTCAAGAAGCACTATCACAAGCAAAACGCTCTCATAAGTTCCACAAATCCCAAGGAAAACATGCAAATCATAAGCCTTTTCACAAAGAAAAGCGCCTTAATCCTGATTCACCTTTTGCGAAACTAGCTGTACTACGCGATCAACTCACCAATCATAAAAACACGCACCCACTTTCCTCTAAAGAGAATTAAAGTAACAAATGGAGTTTGATCTTGACCCACGTAGTAACCGACAACTGCATTCACTGCAAATATACGGATTGCGTTGAAGTCTGCCCTGTTGATTGTTTTTATGAAGGGGAAAATATGCTTGTTATTCACCCCGATGAATGCATCGATTGTGGTGTTTGTGTGCCAGAATGCCCAGCAGAAGCGATTTTACCTGATACAGAACCAGGATTAGAAAAGTGGTTAGAACTTAATCTTCATTATGCAAACAAATGGCCTAATCTAACCACCCGAAAAGATCCCCTTTCTCAAGCAAAAGAAATGGATGGCGTTCCAAATAAATTAGAAAAGTATTTTTCAGAAAATCCAGGAAGTGGCGAAGAGTAATGATACAGTGTACACCCTCCTCCTTCAACGACTGAAAGACTTCTCTTGTAAAAATAAAAAAATCCTTAAGCGAAATGATTGATTCTTTTAAAGTTTGATGTTAGTGTTATTTTAACATGATCATCTTTCTAAGTATTTTTCTTTGCTTTTTACAGTAAAGCAATGTATTTTTTTTGGATTTAAAAGTACTCGGCTTTTATGCTCACTTAATTGGTACAATATACTTGGTTAAAGAAAACTCAACCCTCAGGTTTATAACCTGTTTTCCGATACATTTGTTGATCATAAGGGAGTAAACTAAAATATGGCATCCCAACATGGAACGTCTTCCAAGACCAAAGAATTTGCAACCTCTGAATATATCGTCTACCCTACACATGGAGTAGGACAAATTATAGCGATTGAAGATCAAGAAGTTGCAGGACATAAATTGAAACTTTTTGTCATTCATTTCGCGAAAGATAAGATGGATGTCAAAGTCCCCATTGCAAAAGCCCTTTCCGTTGGAATGCGTAAATTATCTGCTAGTGACTCTGTCGAACGTGCCTTAAAAGTTTTACGTGGAAAAGCACGCGTTAAACGGACCATGTGGTCACGTCGTGCACAAGAATATGATGCCAAAATCAACTCAGGAGATCTTATTTGTATCGCCGAAGTGGTCCGTGATCTTTTCCGCTCTAATCTACAACCTGAACAATCTTACTCTGAGCGCCAACTTTATACAGCTGCTCTTGAAAGAATGGCCCGCGAAATTGCGGTTATTAATAGTCTTTCTGAAACAGAAGCTATCAATCTCATAGAGATGCATCTCTCCAACAAGCCGGAACGCGAGTTTAAAACTGAGAGAGAAGAAACAGATGAAAACAGTAAAGCTGTCTACGCTGCATAATACACTCTCTCATCATAATGATGATATTTCGATAAAACCAGCGAAAAGCTGGTTTTATTTTTTAACATCCTCTCTGCCCTTAAGGACAAAGTTTCTTAACCAGCGCCAATCTATAAACAATCTAACTTTTCGACAAATTCCTCCTTATTTTCTTTCTTCATAGATAACAAACTGATTAATCATCATAATCTAGCATTATTCATATTAAATTAGAATCTTGAATATGGTAAGATTACTCATTTCAAATTGCTCTCATGTTGAATTAATCAAATCACTTGCTTGTCAATCATAAGCGAGGCTGATCTGTGGGTAAAAACTGTACAAAAAGAGCAAGACACTGTCTCAAGCACCAAAGGATATACCAACATTGGAATCTGGCAAAATGTGTAAGGCAGCAGGCTTGCTTTTTCATGAAGCGTAAAGATCATAGTGCCGTTTATACACTACACCGAGACTTTACCATTTACCCTTCTACAAAACCATTATAACATTCAAAAACGCCGTCATAAAATGGATGCCACAAATATTGAAAAATATTCCTTTTAAAAAACGCGTGACGGTACAACATAAGCATATTTTGTCGTGGGCGCTCTATTTTGCATGAGAAGCATTCCCCCATTAAAGAACGCGATAAAAAAAACATGAACTAAAACCATCATCTCCATTCTGTAAAAAGCATTCCAAATACTTTTGAAAGCAGTAAAGCTCACTTAAAAAATAACAATAAAAATGAACGTTAGCATTGCCCTTTCAATTTTATATTTTTCCCAAATGAGGTTATATTCTCATTTCAGAGATTACGAGATATACGCAATATTCTTACTCCAATCGGACACATAAAATCTAGAATGATTCATAGAACTCTTAAAAGTCTCAATCTCTGTTTCAAACAAACCGCTAAAGATTGGATATTCTCAGCAGGAATTGTCCAGATATCATCTTCAATCTGATCTTCACGAATATGACGCAAAGGATTAGTATGAACGCCTGTCAGGATAAGCAAACGCAAAGCCAGTTGTGTTATGTTTTGTGTTTTACAGAGTAACTGATAAAAAACCGGCACATCTCTCCAATCCATAGCTGGTCTATTTTACGTTTTATGACGTTGCTTCCTTAAGAGCGCGCATGCTTTTATCGTTGCTTGTAAATCAACATCAAAACCCAAGGCAACCGTATGTTTAAGACAAAGATTAAGACGCTTCAGTGCTGTCTGAGCTGTTCCAGCTTTTGCATGCCAAATGGGAGAAAGCGTATTGCGTATCTCAGTTTGCGTAATCTCTGAAACGGGCAGACAGCCTAATTTAGGGAGAATATGGAGGCGTAAGTGTAAAAACCAATCACACGCCTCACCATCATTTTTTAATTCAGCTTTACGGCTTTCAAAAGCATCTAAAGCAATATTTTTTAAATAATGGAGATTGCGCATTGCCTCACGCTTTTGTTTCTCACGTTCTTTAATGGGATCACGCCCCTCACGTAAAACAGCCCGCCACCCAGTTGCCAATTACGGGCTTGTTTTAAAGAAACATCTCTCAAGGCACCCAAGCCCATTTCGCAGCCCCCGGAAAGGTATAACGGTAAATCCATTGACCACCCCCATCTCTTACGTTTGTGAAGAAGCAAGCCGGCACCATCGTTATATTTGTCAGCTCGTGGGTGTTGTGCTACAGCCCTTGGCTCTTAAGACAATTCATAAGAGTCCTTTCTTATACAAATTTTATCCACACACTCATCCCGCTTGTGACGTGCAAACGAGTGGTTTTGATTGATTCTAGATAGAGAGATTTGAAATGAGTGAATCTTACGTTATTCGGGGTTCTAATTCAATATGAAAACAGTGAATTATATATATAAATCAATGTGTTGTCTAGTAATGAACAGATAACAAAAAAAATCATAAACTTAGGTAAGCACCACCATAAAATCACTCATAAACCAGCTATGAACTGGAGAGTCGTACCGGCTTTGATAAAATACTTTGCTCATCCCCATACACAACACATTTGGTTTTAAGTTTACTTATTTTTACAAGCTGTTCGCAACAAATCCCTTATATTCACAAAAATAAGAAAAATATATGGACAATTCTTAGTTCAAAAATATGAAAAGACAGCGTGATATTCATAGAAAAGTCTCATGTACCTTTATCAATCAAAAGCACTAAAGATCATTGAATGTGTACACCTTCTGTCTTGTAACGGTTGTCTCTTTTCTGCTCATAAGAAAGCACGCTGGCATCAGCATACACTTAATCCCAATGTTACAACAATTCTTACATTTGAAAGTATTCATTATAGACATTTTTTCCTTTTTTATAGAGTTTTTACTCACATACCATCCCCACTTGTGACCGAAAAGCAAGTGATTGTCATTGATTCAACATGAGAGAAATTTGAAATGAGAAAATCCTACGATAGACCTTCCATTCAAGGCGCAAAACAACAAATGATCTTTATAAATCAATGTGATGTCGATCTCTATTTTTTAAGGAGAATCACATGTCACAATATAAGCCTATAGACAACCATTGCCTTAAATATTCTCATAAAAAACACCGATATGCTTAAAGCCTTACATAGATCAACTGCCTTAAACGATGATATTTTACGGTCTAATAGGATTCTCTCTATAATCAATAAAGATTAAGTGCGATACAAAATGATTCTATTACTGAGCTAACTTATATCAATACCCAAGCTCTTAACGAAGTCATCATAAAAGACACTGATACAAGTAGCCCTTTATAGCCTCTCAAGAAAACAAGAAAATCATCTCCCACAATAGAATCATTTCTCTACGGCAAAACTTTATCCCACATATGTTCCCAAGAAAAAGCGAAAAACGCATCTTACCCAATGCATTCACTAATGAATCAAGAGAAACTTACCACTGGAAAAGAAAGAAAACGCTAAAGTTTTAACCTCTAAAACAGAACGTCCACGATACATTCCCTGTTCCACATCGATAGCAGACGATGCAAGAGAACCTCAACATTCATCTTAAAGCGAAAATGCACGCCCCAAGCGTGCATTGATCGATGAAATAAAAGAAGTTCACCACTGGAAAAGAAAGAAAACGCTAAAGTTTTAACCACTAAAACAGAACGTCCACGATACATCCCCTGTTCCACATCGATAGAAGACGATACAAGGGAACCTCAACATTCATCTTAAAGCGAAAATGCACGCCCCAAGCGTGCATTGATCGATGAAATAAAAGAAGTTCACCACTGGAAAAGAAAGAAAACGCTCAGTCTTTAACCACTAAAACGGAACGCCCACGATACATTCCCGTTTTCAAATCAATGTGATGAGGACGACGTAATTCACCAGAATTTTTATCTTCGATATAAGTCGGCGCCTTCAGAGCATCAGCCGAACGGCGCATGCCCCTCTTCGCTGGAGAGGTTTTTCGTTTAGGTACAGCCATAAAAAGACACTCCAAATCCATTAAAACAGAAAAAGCAATGTCAAAAATGACAATGCTTCATTTAAAAACACCATAAAATTTTAAGATATTATACACTGATAAAAAAGAAGAGGCAATGTCAAAATGATCCTCCTCTTACTAAAAATGACCTTCTTGTTATCAAAAATGGTGTCACAATAATCAAAGGAATATCAAAAACACTGCAAAATTTGAGAATTTTATACACCAATGAAAGCTTTTTTATAAGACCTTCATTCAATTTTTATTTGGTTTAAAAAGGGATTTGCGCATACAGTAGAGATACGGATAAAAAGAGAAGTTGATTTTTAATAAAAAACGACGCCAATTTATGAAAACAAGAAAAAGCGACAACCTTTCTCTTTAAACTTCATAATTTCATTTTTGTAAAAACAAAGGAAGCAAGAATGCACGAATTTACCACCCTTCTTGCAAAACATAGAGACACCGTTGAAAAGCGGCTTGATACCCTGTTAAGTGATCAAATCCAAAATGGTGAAATTTCACGCCCTAAAAACTTAATCAAAGCCATGCGTTATGGTGTGCTGAACGGTGGAAAACGCTTGCGTCCTTTTCTTGTAATTCAAAGTGCTGCACTTTTTGATGTCCCTGTAGAACATTCTCTTGATGTTGCATGTGCCTTAGAATGTATCCATTGTTATTCGCTCATTCATGATGATCTTCCCGCTATGGATAACGATATACTCCGGCGTGGAAAACCCACTGTCCATGTAGCATTTGATGAAGCAACAGCAATTCTAGCAGGCAATGCCCTCTTAACATTTGCCTTTGAAATTATTGCTCATAAAGCTAGTATTTTATCTACAGATATTAGAATCAAGCTGATCACGTCTCTTGCACAATCGGCAGGGCTTGGCGGTATGTTAGGTGGACAAATGCTGGACCTTGAAGCTGAAAAAAGACCGCAAGAAAGTACTGACATTATCACTCTACAACACATGAAAACAGCAGCCCTGATAAGCTTTGCTTGCCAAGCAGGTGCCATCATTGGCAATGCATCTAAAGAATTAACTGAAAAGCTTACTGATTTTGGTACCTATCTTGGTTTAGCCTTTCAATTAACCGATGACCTTCTTGATGTCACCGCCAACACGCAAACCCTAGGAAAAACGGCTGGGAAAGATGAAACGGCACAAAAAGCCACTTTTGTTCATCTTTACGGCATTAAAGAAACCCAAAAAAAGCGAGATACACTCATCAGTAAAGCAGAAGCATTCTTACATCCTTTTGGCGCTAAAGCACTCCCCCTCCAACAAGCAGCACACTTTAGTGCAATACGCCAAAATTAAACTTCATCCGCCATATTGTACATAGTGTACACCATCATATTTATTGAATGCATAATAGACTTTTCAAAGAAACGTTACCATTAATCTCCATTATAGTCCTTATCATGAAATGGGTGCGACAAATCTTAAGAAGAATTTCATTAAAACAAGCCGCGTGAATTTATAACACAAATGCATTCTGGGTATCCTATTTTGCATGAAAAATGCCTTCCATTAAAGAATGAAAGAAAATGTGAAACAATGCGCAATCACTATGCTTTAAAAGATATTACCGTAGATGCTTTAAAGCCAAATAAAAAACGACCGAAAGAGGAAAACTCGTTTTCTCCTTTATGTCTTTAATCTTCTAACGATAAGGCAAAAAATAAACAGAATAAGTATAAAACAAGGCATTTTATAAACCCGTAAAAAACAATAAAAGAAGTACAATGCTCTAAGTAAATGCCCTCAGTAGAGAATCGTAATTTTTATGCCTTTCCACGCTATCTTGTTGTAGAAGATCAAATATGGTTATATTCTGTAAATTCACTCGTGTATTGCTTGCTCTCTAAAAACACTTTTACAAAAGTGCTCGTTGTTTAGTTTAAGCATCATTTTTTTGAAGCTCGTATTTAAAATATCAGAAAAAAATGAACATAATGGCTATTTTGATTTTTATGCCACCCTCAAAGAACAAAGTCTTTTAACCTAATCTGCTCTGTAAACAGTCTAGTTTCCTACCGAGTAGGTTTCTCTCGCTTTCTACGCATGCGATTCACTTAAACTAAAGACGCAATAAACAAGACTTAAGAATATTCACCATGCACTTCTTAAAATACTTAATGTATCAAACAGGATACCTTCACAACCCCTCAAATGACAGTATGTTACGGCATAACAGGATAAATAAAACCACTAATTTCAATAGAACGAAAAACCAAAGCAGTATTATTACCGATCTCTCTTTTCTTAGCAAGAAAGATATAACACATTGATTTATAATGATAATTCGTGGTTGTTCAACTTGAATAAGAACCCTGAATATCATAAGATTCTCTCATTTCAAATCTGTGTATGTTAAATCAATCAAAATCACTTGCTTGCACGTCACAAGCGGGAAAAGCCGTGTGGGGCAAAACATCAAAGAAAAGACTAAAAAATGCCTCTTATGAACCGTCTTAAAAACCAAGGGCTGTCGCAACATTGGGAGCTAGCAAAGTGATGATTGTGTCGGCATGCTCCTTCAAAAGCAGAAACATTTTTATTTACAAAAGTGTGTAATAACTTCAATTGAATAATAATCATGATCACTGTACAACTTTAATTCGTCACACTCTTTATCTCGTTTATTCAATTCATCGCATAAAAAGAGAATTGATAAGATTAAACAGAGAATGATCATTGCAACAGAAAGATAAAGAAAATCCTTATTATTATATATAATAGCGCAATCTAATTTGTGATAAGTAGTTTTTTCAATCCAAGTGCAAATTTCCTCCTTCAAGTGAAATTTTCTTATTAAAATGAAGAGCATCATTGTAAGTGAGCCTATACCTGTTGTAAAAGCTGGAAAATATGTCCACCTTTTGAAGCCATAATAAAAAAACATGCAACATGGCCAAGAAAATGCCGCGATTATCAAGAGTATTATAGCCATTTAATATCCTTCGAGAGAATTTTACCCATTACCCATTAAATGTCATTTGTAAATTCTTCTTGGTTTCATCATGTCATATATCGTGTTTAGCTCTATGCAAAAACGCGCTATTTGTTTAGTATTGTCATCATGACCAGCTCTCATACTAGACACAAGGTCAATAATTTGTATTGTTGGGCTAATACCATTTCCACTTGAAGAATTAAGAAATTTTTTCGCATAATCAATCATGGGGTCGGTAGAATTCATAGACATATTATAAGCCCAGATAAAATCGCTTTCTCTCCAATTATAGTCATTACGCAAACTGCTTATGACATTGGGTAGCATTGCCCATGACATCTCCTCATTATAATCACCGCGCAATAAATTAACAAAACGTCCACATAAAACAATCAGTATGTGACGATGCCATATAATATCAAATTTGGGCGCTATATTCTGATAGCCACGGCTATAGACGAAATTTCTTGCTTGTTCCTGCTTTTGAAAATGTTCAAAAACCTCGTATTTTTCACTTATATATTCTTCGTAAAGGTTATTGTACTGCTCTAGACTATCTACGCGCGTACATCCCAACAACACGGATACAAAAAAAAAGAGTTATAAATGTTACAATATGCGTTATGGATAACGATTTCACCGCTTTATCTTTTAATAACTACAATTTGTACAGCCTAACAGATTCCTATCAAATATATCAATATGTGCTGGTTTCTTGTGGCTTATTTATAGCAAATTGTACTCAACAATATTTCTGTACTTGATTTTATTCCCTCTCAAAGAGGGGGCTGTCATTCAAAGTTTCCATAGATAAGTTTACTATCTAGATTAAGAGTATTTTCTAACATCAGAAAATACAGAGCTAACGCCACAATCAAAGAGAAAATACTAAAAAATGAGCTATAATGAGAATGAAAGATGTAAGAAAATATCTCAACAAGATGATTGATATTTTAAAGGAGGCAATGGTAAAATCCGCTAAATATACTAACAATAAAATAGATCATCAAAATATCAAAATCGATCATAAGGGAATTCTTATGAGGACAGGCTATAAATTGTCCAACTGTTTAAATTAGCTCTAATGAGATAAAGTGTTACCAGCAAGGAACCAATGAAAATGGGGAAAACTGCTCCATCACCATTCCTTAATAAGCATATAATTCAGCACAATCATTTTCTTTATCAGCGTCCAATCTTATCAGCAACTCTTGGCGCAATATTCATGAGCAGCATTTTTATTTCCTTTTTAACGATTATTATGCCACGCCTACTTATAAGGACAAGCGGATGACTTTGATTGCTTCAACATACATAGATTTTAAATAAGAGTAACTGACACTATTCAGCTTTCTCATTCAACATGCAAAAACAACGATGTGCCTTAATAAATAAAAGCCTTGCCCCACTATGAAACCCTATAAAACACGTATCGTAATAAGTTAATATTTTCACTGAACTTTTTTGAGAGTTCCTTCTAAAAAAAATACCGCCAACAAGTAAATCAATAAATAAATAGCAAAAATATAAACGAGTGAGAAAAAGCCAAATATATTGACCATATACGCACTCATGTAAAAAAATACCAATAAGCTAAATCTCCCAACGGTTGACAAGAAAGATTCATATGTAGCCCTGAAATGATCACTAATACTATCATGCAAAACAACTTCTACACAAAGATATGTATACTTAATGAGATAAAAAATCATACAGACTAAAATGACAGCAATTTCTTTTCTTGGTTCAAAGAAAGCAATGGTAAAAATCAGTGAAGCCGAAAGAAACAACAGTAAAATAAAGTTCATTCTTTCACTTAGTTTTGTAAAGAGAAAACTAGCCAAGAGCTGAGAAAACAATATCAATGAAAATGTCACACCAAGATCAAAATAAGTGACATTAATATTATGATCTTTAAATATCCACTGCCAATATTGCGAGAATATATTGAAAAAAATCAATGAAAAATAAAAGCATAAAGAGATATAAGGAACTTTAATAAAAATAGATAACATCTCCTTAGCTTCACAAATGAGAGAATTCGCTTTATTTGGTTTTTTCTCCCCCTTCAAGTCATCAAGAAAAAACAAACCAAATAGTGTTGTCATCAACATTAAAAACGCCGCGATATACCATATATATTGGCTAGAATAATCAGCAAAATATGCCCCGATTAAACTGAATATAAACATGCCGATGTAATTATATTGAGAGCTGGAACCAAGCACTTTTTTAGTGGATGTCACTTTTGCTTTTGCATATTGAACAAGTAAAGCATTATAAGCCCCAGCAATTAATGTTAGCGATAAGGCATTAAAAGTTTCTGCCAAAAGAAAACCATAAAAGCTTGTAGAAAATCCCATGAGAAAGAGCCATGTAGCAGCAAAAGCAGCTGCCAAAACGATCGATATTTTATAACTTTTTCGATCAGCAAAATATCCCAGAGGAATATCGGTAACCATCATAATAAAAGCCTGAAACGACTTAATGACACCTATATCAATAAGCGTTAAGCCTTTTTCAAGCATATAAAAGACAATAAAGGCGCCAGTTAAAATCCTTATACCATTAAATAAAAAGCCAAACGCTAATATACTTGTCATGCATTCCCCCAATAACGCCCAAAAAGGCACCCGTATACATCATTTTATATCAATATAAAAGCTTACATTTTACGACAAATAGGACTATAATCGCTATAAGGATTTCCAATCCTATCAATTTGATACCCCAAAAAATGCTGGGAAAATGCCTGAAAAATCAATAAACAATGTTCTTTCTATAATTTGATATTTGAAGAATCCGTTAAATATTTTACTGTCTCAAGAGCAGCCAAAAAACCAGCAACAACATTTACGGATCTATTAAAGTATTCATATCGTTTTGTTTAATAGTCTTAACACACTTAAACTCATTAATATCCTTCATAAGCTTCTGATTCTAAAACAGGTATATCATCTGGTTTTACCTAAAATAATAAGCAACCAACAACAGTATTGACCATAGCTAAAGCAGCATACAACAGCACCCTCTTCACATTGAAGACAGCTTGTTTTAAAAAACGACACACCATTTTTACTTCAGCCTTATGCGATTTTTACCTCAACCTTGCCCAAAGCGTGTATGAATATAATCACTCAAAAGTGCTTCAAATTCTTCAGCAATGTGATCACCCCGCAAAGTTTTTACCTTTTGTCCCTCAATGAAAACAGGTGCCGCAGGACTTTCCCCCACTCCAGGCAAAGAGATTCCAATATCCGCATGCTTTGACTCCCCCGGTCCATTGACGATACATCCCATCACAGCAACCTTCAAGCTTTCAACGCCAGGGTATTTTTCACGCCAAATAGGCATATTTTTGTATAAATCTGCTTCAATTTTTTGCGCCAATTGTTGAAAGACCGTTGAGGTTGTGCGCCCACAACCAGGACAAGCCGCAACAACAGGCAAAAATTGCCGAAACCCCATCACTTGCAAAAGTTCTTGCCCCACCTTTACTTCTCGTGTCCGATCACCACCAGGTTTTGGCGTTAAGGAAATTCGTATCGTATCGCCAATCCCTTGCTGTAATAAAATGCCCAAAGCCACCGAAGAAGCAACAACGCCCTTTGTTCCCATCCCAGCTTCCGTTAATCCCAAATGAAGAGCATAATCACAACGCGCCGCTAAGGTGGTATAAACAGCAATAAGATCTTGGACGTCACTCACTTTAGCAGAAAGAATAATTTTATCACGTCCCAACCCCATCTCTTCAGCGCAAAGAGCCGATTGCAAAGCCGACTGCACAACAGTTTCCCGCATCACTTCAGCAACCGATAAAGGATTTTCTTGCTGTGCATTTTCATCCATAAGCCGTGTTAACAATGCATTATCAAGAGAGCCCCAATTCACGCCAATGCGAATAGGTTTATGATACCGACAAGCAATCTCAATAATTTCTGCAAATTGACGATCTTTTTTTGCGCCAAAACCAACATTTCCAGGATTGATGCGATATTTTGCAAGCGCCTCAGCACACGCAGGATGCTCAGATAAAAGCTTATGACCAATATAATGAAAATCCCCAACCAATGGTACAAAAAATCCTAACCTCTCCAATCGCTCCCGTATTTTTGGTACAGCAGCCGCCGCTTCATCGCGATCAACAGTAATTCGAACCAATTGTGAACCAGCTTGCCAAAGAGCAGCCACTTGAGCAACAGTTGCATCAACATCAGCGGTATCTGTATTGGTCATTGACTGTACAACTATCGGGCTCTGCCCCCCAATGATCACATCACCAACAGCAACACCAACAGATCGACGACGCTCAAGTGGTTTAGATAAAAAATAGGTCGTATTCATCAAGTCCTCAAATTTTTAAAACCTGCGCTATCAATCATTACTTACATTGACTTCCTCCGCGCTTCAAAGGACGAAAATTACACCGCCCACCAATCTTAACAGATTGCTCTCAAAAGGTTCTACCTACTAACACTGATGCAATTCAACTCATAGGTGGATTCATTCTATAGACGCACCGGATAAGTTCTACTACTTCTGTTCAAGTTTATACTTCTACACTTGGTTGATTCAAAAAGAAACTGAAACCAAACAGAGACAATACTGTATTTTTAAGTTGCATGCCGATACCTTACATCAACGTCATCACAAAACAGTGTTTTACAACACAACAGATAACACCCATCAAAGCGCCATTTTTAAAATGCATGAAAGACATCGCCAAATTAATCCAACATATTGATTTATAATAATCTATTTTTTACAAATTTGAATGCTAAACCCAAATATCGTAAGATTTCCTCATTTTAAATCTTCTTAATTGAATCAATCAATACCACTCCCTACAGCCACAAGAGAATATGTAGATAAAAACTCCTTATAAACTATTTCAAGTGCCAAAAGATATCCCAACACTTTAAACAAACAAAAAAATGAAGACATCGCCCACCATCTTTATGATGAATCTTACACCATCTTGTAAAAATTTTTACCTTACATCCTTAACAAAAACCATCATGAAAAGAACTCGGACACATTAAAAAATGCCTCATTAAACTCAAACTCTTAATTTTCATCTCACCCACGCGCGGCATTATCAATGCAACTTTTCAATTTTCAAGCCGTTATAGCAAAACCCCAAACACAATTCCAACTGTCACGCAACAATTTAACACATGAAGGAGTCAATAAATGTGTCTATTTTCACCCCATAGAAAAAATGCTAAAATTAAAAAACGTATAGCACAATTAAAAAGAGAGCTGGTCCCCGTAAATCATTGGAGTTTTCAAAATGATAGCTTTGAAAACATTTCTGAGCTGTTTAACACATGGAAACAAAAAGGCCGTCACGCACTTTATCACCTCAACGAACATGCTACAGAATTAAAGAAAAAAGCGAAAGAAAATCCTAAAAAAACCCTCGCATTAGCAGCAGGAATTGTTTTAGTAAGCTTCTTGCTAATCCGTAAACATTAATAACGCAATCAATAACCTTCCCTTTTAATGCCCGATTCAAAGCGGGCATTTTTATGGTTTACAAAATATAAACTTTACGTCTTTCTCCTAACTTTACGCCCTCTCCCAAAAGGATAAGTTTTCCAGCCATCCAGCCAGTCTATAATCCAGCTTTTGTCTATCGGAAACCTATCAACGCATGCGATTCACATCACCACCCCTCAAAGGAAAACATTTCTAAAGGCAACAAACAAGCCCTACAACGAATGTGCTCCCCACACAAACACTTAACGCATCAAAAAGATGCCTGATACCACACCTAAAATGAGGATATTCACGGGACAATAAGATAACAACTCAAATATTCAATCCAAAACTTCCCCCAATTTCCCAGCCTTCCCAAAACTTCATTGTGTATATAGACTAAAAATAAAGAATTAATACTGGAAAAGCTTACACTTTTACTCTATACGCCCCCGATTGTCATTTTAATTGGGGAAAGGGGAGGATATTTTGATATTGAAAACCCACACTCCTCTCACTACCAGGTATTTTTTATAAAAAATACCTTTAGACAAAAGAAATGTTTCTCAACAACAATCATTGCATTTTCCTTTGAATTTCACACGAGCGTATTTGCAATAATTCTTCTATTTTTTTCCAACTCATTTTGCCAAAATATAGAACAGATTAAACAAGAAAAACAACAGCTTGCACATTTTAAAAATCCACTTGATGAAATAAAAAAACGACATGGTTTCTTAAATAAAACATCCGCAGCTCTTCAAAGAACATTCAAAAAGCAAAAGAGTCATGGCCTCCATCGCTCTAATTTTAGTCACTTTCAAAAATTGACAGGTATCAGCAGCAGCAAAAATACTGAAAAGAGGAAAGAAAAATTCTTATACTAAAGAGCCATTAAAAAACGCAAAATCAAAAGCCGCAGTTGATATTTTTGATGAACAAAAAGCCAAAACACAACATAGAACAAGCTATTTACGAAAAAGCGCGTGAAAAACAAAAAAACCATAAAACAGCTTATTGATCAACTTAAAAGTCCTAAAGATACTGATCAAATTCAGCCCATTCAAACACTCTACGCAGCCCTACAGATTCACGAATACGAGTTCTACAAATGAAAGCCTCGGCAATAACCCAACAAGGAAAAGAAGAATGTGAAGCGAAAGAATTTAGAAAACGACACAAAGATTATACCCAACCACTCTATAGTCATTAAACTAAAAAAAATTGTGAAAACGTACGAGTAGCTGATCATGAACTTGCCATAGAACGTCAGAAAAAGCTGAAGAGGAAGCTAAACGAAAAGCCGAATATGAAAATGGGAAGCTGAAGCTGAAAAACGGAGAGCTGAAAGTGAAGTTAGAGGACGAGCTAAACTTTAAGAATTACAGTGAACATAACAAGAGAATATTCGTAAAATATTTGGAACTGAAAAACAAAAAGAAAACGAAGGCATATTGACCTAGATAGATAACGATTTAGTCCCTTACAAAGACAAATAGACAACACCACACATCTTTCATCGGCTATATCTGCTCCGGTAACTACATTTTATACGCTCTATAGTGTGTCCCCATAAAGTACAATATTATGTATAAGCGTTTTTTAGCTAGATTATTGCGACAGTTTTCAAACTTAGCATCATTGTTATACACACAATACACATTGATAATAACAACACATCTGTCAGAGATAGATTTTTCAATGATCTGCCTCACATCATTGCAAATATCACATAAAGAGTACACTCAGATAAAAAGAAGAGCCTCCTTTCCACACCTCAAAAGATGATGTTGCTAGAAACGACAGGCAAAGCTTCCAATACTCCATCCCCCCCTACAGAGTTATTTCAAAAGAAATGGAAGTAAGTAAAGATGCATGCGCTTTAATATTCTAAGGCACATTATTTTACATCATGAAATAGAATAATAAGAAGCTTAAGAGCTTTAAAAGATGTAGTATAGCAAACCAAACGAAATCTTCTAACGTGAATATCCATTTGCTATAAGTAAATGACGCAAAAATTAAACTGAAAAAACCCAAAATTTTATCCTCCAGAATCGACTCGCTGCGAAGTATCTACATAGGTAACCACGGACATGCCAGGAATGAGTTTTTCAATCCCTTCCTGTCCAGGATCTAAAGCAATCCGTACTGAAATACGTTGCGCAATTTTGATAAAATTACCAATTGTCGTATCCGTTTTTAACAATGAAAACTCTGAGCCTGTAGCAGGTGCAAAACGAACCACACGCCCTGTTAACTTTTTGTTGTTCAATGCATCAACAGAAAAAACAACCGGTTGTCCCACACGCATCTGAGAAAGTTGCGTTTCCTTATAATTAGCAATAATCCAAATATCATCAGAAATAACAGAGACCAATTGTGTCCCCGGCATAACATATTGCCCTACCCGCGCTCCAACTAATCCAATATAGCCTGTTCGAGGAGATAAAATCTTTGTATGATCGAGATTAAGTTTTGCCAACTCAACACTCACCTTCGCTCCAGAAATTTCTGACTGTAAACTTTGCCGTTCAAGATCCAATTGTTTTTGCAATTGGCGTTTTGTTTCGAGAGCTGTCAAGAGTTGTGAAAGAGGACGAGAAACAGAACTTGCCGCATCACCAAAACCTAACTTTTTACTATCTGGAACAACATTGGAAAATGCTCGTGAACGCGCCAACTCCACCTCTGCTGTATTAATCTCGCCCTGCAAAAGCTGTGCTTGTAATTCAATACTTGCCAGTTTTGCATTTTTTGAATCGAGAACAGCCTGTGCCCGTGCAAGCTGCTGGCGAAAAAGAGAATCATCGAGCTCAAAGAGCAGCATTCCCTTTTCAACGCGTTGATAATCTTGCACATAAATCCGTGCAATCACCCCAGAGATCTGTGAACTAACCAGAGTAACATTGCCCTTAATGGAAGCATTATCGGTTATTTGAATGTTACTCACAAAAGGAGGAAGTCTCCAAGCCCACAAAATCAGCAAAACACCCGTAATACCCGATAGGAATGCAACAATCGTAGCTTTTGACCGTAATTTTTTTATCATTTTTTTGCACCCCTCTTTCTATGACATTACTCTACTTTTCTAATGCGCGCAAAGAGCATGACTTAACAATCATTGTGACAAGAAAAATAACGAATACAACCATTGAAATATAAAAATAAAGCCGAAAAACGTCATCATAAGCAAAAATATTTGCTGTTAACTTAAACTTCTCTATCAACATAGAAGTACCTTGCTCACTTCTCAAGCCATTGGGAACAGAAATACCATAAGAAGGCGAAAATAAAGTATTCATCTCACCAGAAATAAGTGGATCAGTAATAATAATATTTTGTGTTAAGGACTCAAAGTTTTTATGGGCAAAATAAAACTGTAGGCTGCCAAAAAAAGCCGACCCCATCAATCCCCCTGTCACTTGCGTTAACAAAAAAACAGCAATAAAACTTAAAACGTAACGCGGTCCTCGCTCACCAGCGATCACAAACCCTTTGAAAAGAGCAGGAGGCAAAAAAAGTGCATAACTAAAACTCACCAACCCTTGGCTCAACATCATATCTTTCGGACGCGTTAAATAGTTTACATGACTGTCTAAATAAGCTCCCAACGCCAAACAACCTAAAGATAACAAATAAAAATAATCCTCACGCCCCGCCCGTAAAAAAAAGACACAAACAGCCCCCCCTAACAGAATCCCTAATGTCACCGCAAGATACATGGGCGCCATCTCACGATTGAGCAAACCAAAAAGATTAAAAAACCCTACGGGCAAATTTGACCGCTCCAATAAAAAAACATGAAAGATCAATAAAATAAAAACAGATTGGATCATTTCTTTACTGAAAATCCAACGTAAATCAATCAACGGTTTTTCTCTATTAAGCTCAATAATAATAGCAATAGCCAACGAGAAAATAGCAAGTGCGAGCCCCCAACCAATCCATGGTGCTTCATACCACCAATACAATATGCCAACAGACATGATCACAGCATTTAATCCAAGACCAAGAGCAATCAAACCATAGCTTATCCAATCTAATTTTTGAATAACCTTACTACGCACAACAGGAGTAAGAGGCAAAGTATAGATACAGACCAAGCTGATAAGAACCAACCCCATTTCCAGAGCGGAAAGACTGGAAAAACCACCATTTTCCAGCAAATCAGGAGAAATCAAACGTGATAAAGGTGCCGCTAAAGCCGCATTCATATAATTCAAACTAAGACCAATAGTAAACTTCTTTGCTGGAGCAAAAGCCTCCATCATATAAAGCAGCGCAAGCGAAGCCAAAGGAGCAGCAGCAATCCCAGCAAAAAAGCGAATAATCAATGCAGAACGCAAATCCGTAACAAAGAGCTGCAACACGCAAACCAAAACAAAGCCAAGAATTGATAATTCAGCAAAAGCGCGTAGCCCAAATTGATAGCGGATTTTGATCAACATAATCGCTACACTCACATTTGGCGCCATATAGGCCGCTACCAGCCATGTCGTCTCGGCCAAAGTTGCATGAAAATCACCCGTAAGATGGACAATATTAGACTGAACAATATTAGCCCCTAAACCATAAGCCCATTGCAAAATAAGAGAAGCCAAAATATAAACAAAGCACTTTGGCAAAGGTCCCGCAAAGACACGACCAGGACGAGGAAAGGGTTTTGCGCTCCTTTTAGCAGACACAACCGTACTCTTTTTTCCGCTCATGTCACCTTTTCCTGTATACTCTGCTACGCTTCTATCAATACAGCACCATCAGCTGACAACTGCTGGAAAAAAGACTCTATTTTATGATTGTCCTCATCACTTGTCCCTCCTTCTAACGTCGCTTGAATCTGCAAAATCTGCTGTTCTAATGCATCAAAAGAAAGATTCTCTACAGCCACAACGTGCTCTACCAATAAAGAGCAGCCCGAAAAGGTAATATTTGCAACGCCCCCGCATACAGCAAATAATTTTTCACCCAAAGAGGTGCGAACACGAACACTACCCAACACAATACTTGCCACCAATGGCGCATGATGCGCCATAACTGTCAAATAACCTGAGGCTGAAGGAAGAACAACAGACACTACCTGCTCTGAAAACACAATTTTTTCAGGCGATACAAGCTCAAATAAAAAATGCTCTTCTCTATTGTTTTCCACAAAAGTCTCCACAATACCCGATATAAGGACTCTCTGTTTTCTTCAACGATGCGTCCTTTTTAACGAAAAATACCCATGACAGTTTTTTCTTGAATAAGAAGCTTCTTACTAAGAAGCCTCTGCCATGAGACGCTTTCCTTTTTCAAGTGCTTCATCAATCGAACCAACCATATAAAAAGCAGCTTCTGGCAAATCATCATAATCGCCAGCACAAAGACCTTTAAAGCCTTTGATTGTCTCTTCTAAAGGAACGAGTTTCCCCGGCGAACCAGTAAAGGCTTCCGCAACATGGAAAGGTTGTGAAAGGAAACGTTCAATTTTACGCGCCCGCCCCACCAGCAACTTGTCATCTTCAGAAAGTTCATCCATTCCAAGAATAGCAATAATATCCTGAAGCGCTCTATAACGTTGTAAAATGGTTTGTACTTGACAAGCAACTGTGTAATGCTCTTCCCCCACAATCAATGGATCCAACATACGTGAAAAAGAGTCAAGCGGATCAACCGCCGGATAAATTCCCTTTTCCGCAATAGAGCGCGAAAGCACAGTTGTTGCATCCAAATGAGCAAAAGACGCTGCAGGCGCCGGATCCGTCAAGTCATCTGCCGGAACATAAATTGCCTGAACGGAAGTAATAGAGCCTGTTTTTGTACTGGTAATACGTTCTTGCAACGCCCCCATATCCGTTGCCAAGGTAGGCTGATACCCAACAGCAGAAGGAATACGCCCTAAAAGAGCAGATACCTCAGCTCCTGCTTGCGTGAAACGGAAAATATTATCCACAAAGAAGAGAACATCTTGTCCTTCATCACGGAAACTTTCTGCAATTGTCAATCCTGAAAGAGCCACACGCGCACGTGCTCCTGGTGGTTCATTCATTTGCCCGTAAACAAGGGCACACTTTGACCCTTCCGTTGAACCATTATTCTCTTTTGGATTCACATTCACGCGGCTTTCGATCATTTCATAATAAAGATCATTTCCTTCACGTGTACGTTCTCCCACACCAGCAAATACAGAATAGCCACCATGTGCCTTTGCAATATTGTTTATAAGCTCCATAATGAGAACGGTTTTTCCAACACCAGCACCACCAAACAAGCCAATTTTACCCCCTTTAGAATAAGGGGCTAACAAATCCACGACTTTAATACCGGTGACGAGAATTTCCGAAACAGTCGATTGCTCAACATATTCAGGTGCCTCTTGGTGAATAGAACGTGTTTTGGTTGAAGCGATTGGTCCCACATTATCCACCGGTTCCCCAATCACATTCATAATACGTCCCAACGTTGCTTCTCCTACAGGAACGCTAATTTGTGTGCCTGTATCCACAACCTTTTGGCCCCGCATCAAACCATCAGTCGTATCCATAGCAATCGTACGCACGGTATTTTCACCCAAATGCTGCGCAACTTCTAATACCAAGCGATTACCTAAATTCTCTGTTTCCAAAGCGTTGAGAATATTTGGCAATGCACCTTCAAATTGCACATCAACGACAGCACCAATAATCTGCTTGATTTCACCAACAGCGCCTTTTGCACGCTCTTCTTTTTTTGCGGATGTATCTTTTTTTACAGGTGTATCTTTAGCTGCATCACGCGCAGGTACAGAGGAAGCCTTTACATCCACTTGAGATTTCGAAGCGGCTTTTTTCACGCTGGAACGAGCAGCTGGTTTCTTTTTTTCACCTTTTTCTGTTCCTTTGCTTGAGGTTACTGCTTTTACCATCAATCCTTACCTTCTCCATTTAAAGCGCTTCAGCGCCCGCAATAATTTCGATCAATTCTGTCGTAATCTGTGCTTGACGTTGACGATTATAAGCCACCGTCAATTTACTAATCATTTCACCCGCATTGCGCGATGCATTATCCATAGCTGTCATCTTGGCGCCCATCTCACCAGCAACATTTTCCAGCAAAGCCCGAAAGATTTGCACCGAAAGATTACGTGGTACAAGGGCCTCTAAAAGAGACGCAGCATCAGGCTCATATTCATAAACAATCGATTGTGAACCTGTGTTATGATCGGTTTGCTCCACAACATCTATTGCCCCAACAGCTGCTTTTGGAGCAACCATTGGAATCAAATCCAAAGCTGTTGGACGCTGATTAATTACGGAAACAAATTCAGAATAAAACAGCGTACAGACATCGAAAGCGCCTTCATTGAATAAATCAACAATCCGTTGACTAATCATCACTGCCTCTGCAAAACCAATTCGCTTTACAGCATGCAAATCGATATGGTCAATTATCAAGCCTTTGTAATCACGCGATAAAATATCCGCGCCCTTTTTACCCACAGTGATAATTTTTACTATTTTATCAGCCGCCAACAATGCCTTAATCTGTTCACGTGCACGACGAGCAATTTGCACATTAAAAGCACCACACAAACCGCGCTCAGCAGTACACACCACCAAAAGATGCACATCATCGCGCCCCGTACCACGCATAAGAGCAGGCGCATCAACACCATCTACATCAGCAGCAACACTGGTCAAAATATCAGCCATTTTCTTCGCATAAGGGCGTGCAAACTGCGCTGCCTCTTGAGCACGATGCAACCTTGCCGCTGCAACCATTTGCATAGCTTTGGTAATCTTTTGTGTTGCTTTAACCGAAGCGATACGGTCTCTAAGATCTTTTAGTGAAGCCATTCAAGCATTCCATCAATTCATCACGAGAAATTTTTCGCATAAGTATCAAGAACAGTTATCAACTTATCTTTCAGCTCATCTGTTATTTGCTTTTGCTCAGCAATTGCCTTTAAGAGATCTTGATAATCACTACGCAAAAGCACCAAAAGTCCCTGCTCAAACCGCGCAACATCAGAAACCGCCAAAGCATCAAGATAGCCATTCACACCCGCGAAAATAACCACCACCTGTTCTTCTGTTTTGAGTGGAGAAAATTGTGGCTGCTTCAACAACTCTGTCAAGCGCGCACCCCGATTTAACAAACGCTGGGTTGACGCATCCAAATCAGAGCCAAACTGCGCAAAAGCTGCCATTTCACGATATTGCGCCAATTCACCTTTAATCGAGCCAGCAACTTGCTTCATCGCCTTAATTTGTGCGGCAGAACCAACACGCGATACAGAAAGACCAACATTTACAGCAGGACGAATTCCTTGATAAAACAAATTAGTCTCTAGAAAAATTTGTCCATCAGTAATCGAAATCACATTTGTAGGAATATAGGCAGAAACATCATTTGCTTGCGTTTCAATAACTGGCAAAGCTGTCAACGACCCAGATCCATTTTCCGCATTCAACTTTGCAGCCCGCTCTAAAAGACGCGAATGCAGATAGAAAACATCTCCCGGATAAGCTTCACGACCTGGAGGACGACGCAATAAAAGAGACATTTGACGATACGCTACCGCCTGTTTTGACAAGTCATCATAACCGATCAAAGCATGTTGCCCATTATCACGGAAATACTCACCCATAGCACATCCAGCAAGAGGTGCAATAAATTGCAGTGGTGCTGGATCAGAAGCAGTCGCTGCAACAATAATAGAATATTCCAGCGCTCCACGTTCTTCTAAAACTTTAACGAATTGTGCCACCGTCGAACGTTTTTGACCGATAGCCACATAAATACAATAAACTTTATCTTGCTCTCGTCCAGCCCCTTTTTCATGAAAAGGTTTTTGGTTTAAAAATGTATCGAGCAAAATTGCTGTTTTTCCTGTTTGGCGATCACCAATCACCAATTCACGCTGCCCCCGTCCAATAGGGATGAGTGCGTCAATCGCTTTCAATCCGGTCGACATCGGTTCATGGACAGACTGACGCGGAATAATTCCAGGAGCCTTAACATCGACACGACGACGCTCTGTTGCTTTAATGGGCCCCTTACCATCTATAGGGTTTCCCAACGCATCAACCACACGCCCAAGCAAAGCGGGGCCCACAGGAACATCGACGATAGCGCCTAACCGCTTTACACAATCACCTTCACGAATATCACGATCTGAGCCAAAAATGACCACACCAACATTATCAACTTCCAAATTGAGTGCCATACCGCGCACACCGTTTGGAAAGGCGACCATTTCCCCTGCTTGGACATTATCCAAACCATAAACGCGAGCAATACCATCTCCCACAGAGAGAACCCAACCAATTTCTGAAACCTCAGCCTTTTGGTCAAAGTTTTTGATTTGCTCTTTTAGAATTTTTGAAATTTCAGATGGTCTAATATCCATCAGCTGACCTCTTTTTTCAATGCAAGCTTAAGCGAAGACAATTTTGTGAGAAGAGACGTATCAATTTGAGACGACCCCACACGAACGATTAATCCACCAAGAATTGTTGGATCCACAATGATGTGCAGCAAGACTTTTCCTCCAACAACACCTTCCAAAGCCTCACACAACTCTTGTCTTTGTTGAGAACTTAAGGGGCGCGCAGAAACAATTTGCGCAGTAACCTGCCTACGAGCGCGTGCAACACAACGCTGGAAAGCATGTAAAATACCAAATACGGCACTAAGCCTACGGTTTATTACAATAACGCGTAAAAAATTACCAATGACCTGCCCTGCGTTTTTATCAGCAAATTTGATGTTTGCACAAACAGATTGCATCACCTTAATTTGCTCTTTAACTGAAAAGAATGGACTGAGCACAAAGAATTTTAAATCCTTATTCTCCAAAACAAGCAAAAGATCCTCTACTGCCTTTTCAACCTTTTCGACGTTTCCGGCTTCTTGAACGCAATCAAAAAGCGCTTGCGCATAGCGTTGATCTACCAACGGCAGCGGTATGAGAGAAAATGAATCCGACACGAAATACCGCCTCTTTCCCTTGAGCGACTCTCTGATAGTTATCAGATGAAATGAAACAGACATTCTCAATCTTAAGAATCTTCTTCTTAAAACCTAGAACAAAAATCACTTGGTTTCTAGCATAGACATAGCCGACTCGCAACACCACAAATCGCTGCTTTTCAAAAATTTTAATAAAATATTCAAAATATTTTTGAAAAGCATTTTTTTAGATATACAGGATGGCATCACAGTTTTTTTATGCCTCTTTTTGACATTCTCTGAGCGATTTTTTCACTCTCTTTGATTTTTCTTCAAACGCTCTTGTCACCAAACGCTCTTGTCACCATAACAAAACATTCCTTTTATCACCACAAAACCTTTAACGAAAGACGACGGCGACTGAAAAAGTCTATTATTTCAAAATGATAAGAAAGAAAAAACAATGAATATCCTCCTAAAAATTGATCTTTTTTCTTCAAATACCCACTCCTTTTAAAAAATTTTACCAAGTAATATTTTCTTGTAAGCACATTCTTTTAATATACAGAACATTGATTTATAATGATAATATATCATTTTTCATACCGGATGAGCTTCAAATATCGAAAGATTCTCTCTTTTCAAATTTTTTTATCAAAATCACTCCCTTGCTTCATCACAAACAAAAAAGGAAATGATCAAAGAAAACAACACCTCTTATAAACGCTCTCAAGTACTAAGAGTTTTCGTAATACTCAAAGCTAAATAATAAATGGCGCCATTTTATACCTTTATGAAATAAAGATGGGGAGCCTTAACGTGGTTTTTTCATTCATGAAAGCTTTGATATTCTACACTCGAAAAACATCGTAAAATGAATTCGAGTATGCTGAGAAACATTTGCTTAAACAAGCATATGAATGTAGTAATACAATAGATGTTCTGTAATATTCCGCTTTGGGCGTTCTGCTTTACATGAAAAATGTGCCCCCATTAGAGAACGAAAGTAATAAAAGCATGAAACAATGGATAATCTCCATTTCACGACAACGCCTATGAATGCTATAATGGTAACCCCATTGAGCAGCCCCATCTTTACACTTATGAAAGAACAAGCCGGCACCATCACACACTTTGCCATCTCCCAATTTTACGACAGCCCTTAATTCTTGAGATGATTAGGTATTTTGGTCCTCTCTTGTATAGTTTTACGCGACACAGGCTCCCCCATCTGTAACATGCAAACGAATGGTTTTGATTGATCAATATAAATAGATTTTAAATAAGAGAATCCTACGATAGTTGAGGCTATAATATGAATAACGGCATATTATCACTATAAATCAATATTTATTATTTATAAAAATTATTATTATGGATGCTTTTGAAAATTCTAGAGCCGAATGAATAAGGATGACAACGATGAATGCTCATTTTGACCTTCACGTTCCAAAATGAGTCTGTGTTCTCGTCAAAGATAAATAAAATAGATATATGCAATATTCTCGCCCTAATCTAGCACACAAACGCAGGTACGACTCGTACAGCGCTGATACATCTTATGAACGCTGCTTCATAAGGCTTTAAGGTCAAATAACATCAAAAACACGTCCCTCATTAAGCCCACATAGCGTCACTTTATATGACACTATATTGCACTGATTTAGAAAAAGCATAGATCAATATCAATTTGAACGCGAACGGAACTGGGCATTTTGGGTGTACAGCTAAGCATTTTAAGCCCTTATAAAAAGAATCCGCCTATCAAAAGAATACTGTCCCTCATACAAAAAAGGAGTAAAAACCGAAATGATAGTGCCCTCGAAGAAGAGAGGCGCTTCTGCTGGTTTTATAACAAAGATATTTTTTCCCGTAGCTCTACTTAATGCAATGTACATGTATCATATTTTGCTGCCTGGATGCTTATTCTGAATAATATAAGAGTTCAAGTAAAGCATCTTAAGCAAAGAGACCTTCACTTTATGCGATACTGGTTTTAGAAAAAACTTTGCGGATCAATATCAATTTGAACCCGAACGGAACTGGGCATTTTGGGTGTACCGCTAAGCATTGCACGTATAAACCCTTGTATATCAAAAGAACGCTGTCCTTGCAGCAAAAGCCGAAAACGATAACGCCCCCGAACCAAAGCCAAAGGCGCTTCTGCTGGTCCCATAACCGAGATATTTTTTTCCCGTGGCGCTGCTTGACGCAATGCGCGCGCATAATGTTCTGCTGCTTGGCGCTGTTGTGCAGACACGATCAAAGAGGCAAGCCGCCCATAGGGAGGCAAATGATAATGCTGACGCGCTGCAATCTCACGTGTGTAAAAATCTTCTGGCTGGCATGCAAGTAAGGCTTTGATAACCGGATGATCTGGTTGATAAGTTTGCAATAATCCTAAACTTTTCAATCCCACACGCCCTGCTCTTCCGGTAACTTGAGAAAGCAGCTGATAGGTACGTTCACTTGCGCGTAAATCGCCATTGGCAAGACCAAGATCAGCATCAATAACGCCAACCAGAGAGAGCTTGGGAAAATGATGTCCTTTAGCGACTAACTGTGTTCCAATAATAATGTCCACATCGCCATTTGCAATGGCTTGTAATTCGCTTCGCAACTTCCCAATCCCTCCTTTGAGATCTGTTGAAAGGATCAATGATCGCGCTTGAGGAAAAAGCATTTGTGTTTCTTCGGCAATTCTTTCCACACCCGGTCCACAAGCCACGAGATGATCTAATGTCCCGCATTCAGGACAGGCTTGAGGAAGTGGTTCATGATATCCACAATGATGACATTTCAGTTGCCCTTGCGCACGATGTTCGACCAACCAACTTGAACAATCGGTACAATGAAAACGATGTCCGCAAATTCGGCATAAAGTTAAAGGTGCATAACCACGACGATTAAGAAAAAGAAGAGCTTGTTCGCCCTTATCAAGCGTTTGTTTTAAAGCCCTTTCAAGAGCAAAGGAAATAAAGCGCCCCTTTTGCACCCCTCCTTGGCGCATATCAACCACCCGCAACTGTGGAAGTGCAGCTTCTTTAAAACGGGAAGGTAAATGCACCTTTTGATAACGCCCTTTTAAAACATTGGCTTGGCTTTCAATCGACGGTGTGGCTGAAGATAAAATAACAGGAAAATGCTCAAAAGAGCCCCGTGCAACAGCCATATCACGCGCATGATAAAAAATGCGCTCTTCTTGTTTATAAGCGCTATCGTGCTCTTCATCGACAACAATCAAGCCAAGCTCATGAAAGGGAAGAAAAAGCGCTGAACGAGCCCCCGCAACGACACGCACCCGCCCTTCTGCAACTTGTCGCCAGACGCGTTCTCTACGACGTGGCGTCAAATCAGAATGCCATTCTGCTGCCGCAGCGCCAAAACGTGCATAAAAACGATCTAAAAACTGCTGTGTTAAAGCAATTTCCGGCAATAAAATTAAAACCTGCTTGCCCTCTTTAAAGGCTTGAGAAACCGCTTCAAAATAAACCTCTGTCTTTCCTGAACCCGTAACACCATCAAGCAAAAAAACTTGAAACTGAGAAGATAAAACACCTTCCCGCAATAATGTTGCTGCTTCACTTTGCGCTCCCTGCAACTGAGGGAGACAAAAATCAGGATCAGGCATTGCCACAAGATCAGGAGCAGGAACCTTAACATCTTCAAAAATTCCTAGCGCTTTTAAACCTTCAACAACAGAAACCGAAGTTCCAGCCGCATGTGCCAGACCAGAACGTGTCCATATCTTCTCATTACGCACCAATTCCAAAATCCGTGATCGCGCTGGTGTGAGACGTTCTACATTTCCACCACAATATCGCAAACCCAGCATCTGCGCTTCCGGCTCTAAAGCAGCCGGTACCGACAAAACCAATCGTGCGACAAGACCAAAAGGTGCCATTGTATAGCGACTAACAAAACGCAAAAATGTGATCATTTCTGCTTTTAATGGGGGGCAATCAAAAACATGAAGCAGAAAGCGTAATTTTTCACGCGCCACCGAAGCAGACTTGTGCCCATCGGCTGTCTGCTCTCCAACATCTACAACAAAACCGCAAAGCTCACGCCCCATCAACGGAACCCGAACAAAGGAACCAATGTTCACCTCCATAGAAGATGGAACTTTATAACTATAAGCGTGAGCAACAGGAAGAGGAACCAATACGGATACAATCTTTTCCTCTATCATGCTTGAATTCATCTTGTAAACCAATCTACGACCTATTGAGCATCAACAAGTCTACACCTTATCTTTAAACACTCTTATAAAATTCATTGCAGGATTCAATCCCCCCCGATCACAACACTTTTCTAACAAAAATTCTTTTTAACACGCATTCCCTCACCAAAGTGCCAATATAAAGAACCAATCTCATCGTCTATAACAAAAAACTCTATAGCAAAAAAACAGCACTATTCTTCTGTGTAAATAAAACGCATCACTATTAAGCATTCAACATGCTATCGGTTAAGTGCATCCTTCAACAAAGCGATCCCATAGTATGACCTCTTCCCAACGCACACGTTTATTTTTTTACCGACTCATATCTCAATTTATCTTCAACAAACTGATTTATAAAGATATAATCATCATTTTACCTATTGTAATAAAAACCCTCAATACGATGATTTTTTTTCATTTCAAACCCATCGAGGAACATTTGTAAATCCTTATTGATGAAAAAGTATCCCATGATTTTAATTATAAGGAGAATAATATTGCAAATGGAGCCGTTACAATATTCACCTTGGCTTTGTGCCAAAAAGTGAAAACACGTGTATACATCTTTCAGCTTGATTGAAAATCAAGCAACAATACAAGCAGCACAAAAGCGTATTTTTGAAGAATGGGAAAACAGAATAAATCAATGTAATTGACCATAAAAAAACCCTTCATGCGTAAAATTTTACAGGCGTTCTTCAACAGTGTTTTACGACAAAATAAATCCATCCGCTTTCATCAAAAACAAAGTTAAACATACCCCCTAAAAAAGGAAGGTATCTTATGATGCACTCTCAAATATCAAGAGCAATCGCAAATAGGAAATGAGCAAAGTGTTTGATAATGCTAGCTTATTTCCATAAATATAAAAACACCGCTACGCAAAGATGCCAATACGCAAAAATGTTGGTACGCAATGAATTCTATGCCTTATCACGAGCAACACTATGAAATGGGTGTGGAAACGATAAATCATATTTCTTTACCGAAAACGGATACATGATTAACACCATAGCATTCTTGTTCTTTACACAGATATTAATTCTTTCTCTTGCTTTTGCAGTCAACAATAGCGCATAACAAAAAATAGGATAAAGCTAAAAAAAAGAGGTTAGAGATGAAATTTTTTGTGGATAGCGCCAATATTGAAGAAATTCAAGAGTTACAGAATTTAAGCCTTGTTGATGGTGTTACCACCAATCCCTCTCTTATCCTAAAATCAGGACGCAATATTCTTGATGTTACAAAAGAAATTTGTGCTCTCGTTAGCGGACCTGTTTCTGCTGAAGTTGCAGCAACGGAATTTGAAAGCATCATGAAAGAAGCAGCTGTTTTAGCAAAGGTTGCCGACAATATTTGTATCAAGCTTCCTTTAACACTCGATGGATTAAAAGCCTGTAAAGCCCTCACAGCAGCAGGACTAAAAACAAATCTCACACTTTGTTTTTCTGCCAATCAAGCCTTATTAGCCGCCAAAGCAGGCGCAACATTCGTTTCACCTTTTATTGGTAGACTTGATGATTGTGGAAATGATGGAAGTGAACTGCTTCATGAAATTCGCACAATTTATGATAACTATAACTTTGAAACACAAATCTTGGCCGCTTCAATCCGCACCGTTAATCATGTCAAAGAAGCAGCACTAAGCGGTGCTGACGTTGCAACAGTTCCACCAGCAATCTTAAAAGCACTAGTCAAACATCCTCTCACCGACAAAGGGTTGCAAATATTCCTCGACGACTGGAAAAAAACAGGACAAAATATTGCTTAATGTCTAGAAATTTTATTGGAAAGATCTTTTGAAAGTAACAAAAAGATCTGTTCAGCCAACTCTTCCGCAACACGTTTTTTTGCATCTTCTTCTGCTTGCAGCGTTGCATATTCTTGACGAAGTTGCTCAAAAGATGCATTCATCATTGCTGTTCCTTTTGCAACAAGAGTATTTTTCATATCCTGCAAAGTATAAGAAGCTCTGCTCATAACAGTTCCAACAGAAGGTCGTCCCTTTCTCTTTTTCTCGAAATCAACCTCTATCTGCATAGATTCTCTTGTAAAGACGGATATCTGCAATGCCAATTTATAAGCAGGTAGAGAAGGTTTAGCACCATTTCCATACAAAAGAAAAAGCAGATGATTGCGCACCATTTGACCAAAACGATCCGAAGGTTCTTCTACAACAATAGAAGCAAGCTTTTGCGCTAACCCCAAAGAAGCTTGTCCAGAAGGGTGTCCAGAAGCAGGATTCCCATAAGAAGCAGAATCCATTGTCATTGCACTCTGCAACTCTTGACGGTAAAGCGGTTCAACTTTGCATCCACACAACAGTGTGAATACACCAGCTAAAATG
Organism: Bartonella sp. CL71SXKL; assembly: GCF_042194935.1. Lineage (NCBI taxonomy): Bacteria > Pseudomonadati > Pseudomonadota > Alphaproteobacteria > Hyphomicrobiales > Bartonellaceae > Bartonella > Bartonella sp. CL71SXKL. The sequence goes on from NZ_JBHINI010000004.1 coordinate 143,077, forward strand.
ACAAGAATAGAACTTCTAAAAAACGACATTCACAATCCTTTGTGGAACAACAATGATTTTTTTCACAGGCTTTTCAACCAGTTGCGCCTTTACAAAATCTAACGCCAAAACCGCTTCTTTAATCATCACCTCATCAGCAGTTGCTGCAACGCTCACCTCACCGCGTTTTTTACCATTAATTTGTACTGGCAAAGTATAGCATTCCGCAACGGTTAACGCACGATCATAAACAGGCCAAGCAAGCGCAGACATTAAAGTTTTTCCTCCTAAAGCAGCATGACATTCTTCTGCTAAATGGGGCATCATGGGTGCAATCATGGCAAGAAAAAAATCCATAGCTTGACGTAAAGAAGCTTTCATTTCATCGTCAACACTTTCTATCCTATTTAACAACGGTGCCATAATATTCAAGAATTCATAAAGGCGTGCAATAGCCCGATTAAAAGCGAATTTTTCCAAATCATCTTCTACAGCGCAAAGCGTGCAATGTGCGACCTTTGAGAGTTCCAAAGCCGCCCCCTGATGCCCTGCACAAGGCGCCACATCCTTTAAAATAGAAGCACTCACAGCCACATGGCGCCAAACACGCTGTACAAAGCGATGTGCACCTTCAACACCAGATTCTGTCCAAATGACATCCCGCTCGGGAGGAGAATCTGACAACACAAACCAACGCACAGTATCAGCGCCATAAGATGCAATAATATCATCAGGATCAACGACATTCTTTTTTGATTTTGACATTTTCTCAATCAAACCAATCGTCACTTCACTTTGATCGGTTAATTTATAAGCACACCGCTTTCCATCTTTTTCAACAATCGAAATTTCTGCTGGAGAAACCCACCCTTGATCATCCCGATAGGTTTCATGCACCACCATCCCTTGGGTAAAAAGCCCCTTAAAAGGCTCATCTACCGTCACATGACCGACCAATTTCATAGCACGCATAAAAAAGCGCGCATAAAGAAGATGCAAAATGGCATGCTCAATTCCACCAATATATTGTTGCACAGGCAACCATTCAGCTGTTGCTTGTTTGTCAACAGGTTCCTGTGCAAAAGGAGCCGTAAAGCGTGCATAATACCAAGAAGAGTCAACAAATGTGTCCATGGTATCGGTTTCGCGTTTGGCAGGTTGACCACAGGAAGGACAAGTAACATTCTGCCACCTTTCATGTCGTGCAAGAGGATTTCCTGGTTGATCAAAAGTAACATCATCAGGCAACACAACCGGTAAATTGGCACGTGGAACAGGAACAACCCCACAAGTTGTACAATGGATCATCGGAATGGGGCACCCCCAATAACGTTGACGTGAAATCCCCCAATCACGCAAACGAAATTGCACTGTTTTCTTCCCTTGCGGTTGCCCATTGAGCATTTGTTTTTCAAGCTTTTTAGCAGCTTCTTCAAAAGCTTGTTGGGGTGTTAAACCATCCAAAAAACTGGAATTGATCATCACCCCATCACCCATATAAGCTGTTTCAGTAATAACAAAATCTTCTGCTTGCTCTCCTTTTGGTAAAACCACGGGTTTTATTGGAAGATCATATTTACGCGCAAAATCGAAATCTCTCTGATCATGAGCCGGACAACCAAAAACAACCCCTGTTCCATAGTCCATAAGCACAAAATTCGCGATATAAACGGGAATATGTACTGTTGAATCGAAAGGATGAACAGCCAAAAGGGGCGTGAGAAACCCTTGTTTTTCAGCTGTTTCAAGTGCTGCTGTTGTCGTTCCACCACACCGACAATTTTCAATAAAAGCACTCAACGCTTTATCTTTCTTTGCCAAAGCTTGTGCAATAGGATGATCAACAGACAGAGCCAAAAAGGAAGCGCCAAACAGTGTATCAGGACGCGTTGAATAACAAACAACCTCATCAAATTTCTCACAAACATCATCAGCATCACCCGCCGACTTTAAAGCCCAACGAATCAGCAAACCTTGTGATTTTCCAATCCAGTTTTTTTGCATGGTGCGAACTTTTTCCGGCCATTGGTTCAGCTCTTCAAGCCCTGCCAAGAGATCTTCACTAAAGTCGCTAATTTTGAAAAACCACTGCGTCAACTCACGTTGTTCCACCAACGCACCAGAACGCCATCCCCGCCCATCAACAACCTGTTCATTGGCCAAAACAGTATGATCAACAGGGTCCCAATTCACCTTAGCCACTTTACGTGCTACCAACCCCTTTTGATAGAAATCAAGGAACAACATTTGTTGGCGGTGGTAATATTCCACATCACAAGTTGCAAATTCACGCGCCCAATCGAGTGAGAGTCCTAATTGTTTTAATTGCCCGCGCATGACCGCAATATTTTGATAGGTCCAAGTTTTAGGATGCACTTTACTTTGCAGAGCAGCATTTTCAGCTGGCATACCAAAAGCATCCCACCCCATGGGATGAAGCACATTAAAACCCTTTGCCCTTTTATAGCGTGCCACCACATCCCCCATGGCATAATTGCGCACATGCCCCATGTGAATACGGCCAGAAGGATAAGGAAACATTTCTAAAACATAATATTTTTCACGAGCATCTTCTTGAAGAGTCTGAAAAATTTTCTTTTCATCCCAAATTTCTTGCCATTTTTTTTCTCTCGCACGTGGATTATAGCGTTCGCCTATATTATAATGTCCAATTGTCATTCCCATTATACTCTTTTAATAAAACAGAACCAAAAACTTGTTTTATTATGCTTGACCATGGATTAACCTCATCGTCAACATTTTCGTGAAATATTTCCCTAAGTATTTTATAAAACTTTTAAAAAAACGACCAACTCTTGAACAAAAAAGGTAAAGCACAAAAATATGAATACACAAACGCCCCTCGATGCCCCTTCCGTTGAAGCATGGAAAAACCTTCAAAAAGACATTGCAGCAATATGCCAAGAGCTACAACGCCCCGTAGAAGAAATTGAACTTATCGCTGTTTCAAAAACTGTTTCTGCTATTGATATACGACCCCTTTTGCAAGCAGGCCAATCTTTGTTTGCAGAAAACCGCGTACAAGAAGCAGCACAAAAATGGCCTGCTTTACGTCAACAATTTGAAAATATTAAACTTCATCTCATCGGTCCCCTACAATCAAATAAAACAGCAGAGGCGATCAAACTTTTTGATGTTATTCAAACGGTTGACCGTGAAAAAATAGCCAAAAGCTTAGCTGAAGAAATGGAAAAACAAAAAAGGCATCTTCCTTGCTATGTTCAGGTTAACATTGGCTTAGAACCGCAAAAAAGTGGTATCGCACCACAAGAAGCTACATCTTTTGTCAACCAATGCAAAAACAACTATGGACTTGATATCATCGGACTTATGGGCATTCCCCCTGTCGATGAAAACCCCGGCCCCTATTTCGCACTGTTAGCAAAATTAGCAAAACAAGCAGGTCTTCCAAAGCTTTCCATGGGCATGTCCAGTGACTTCAAAACCGCTCTACAGTTTGGCTCTAACGTCCTTCGCATTGGCTCTGCTTTATTTGGAAAACGCCCTGTGTAAAGCAATTCCCCCTTCATATAAATTCCCATTGAAAATTCTACGAACAAACCAAAAACAGCAGAAATGAGAAAAAATATTTCCTTCAATATCAATAAAAGAGCAATTCTAGCAAAAAAGATTCCAGTCCCTCTTTCATCCTGTTAGCAGGATAAGCAAAAAAGCTGGTTTCTCAAATTTCTCACCGGCACATCCACAACACGTACAATAGCTTCAAGATAGCATTGCAATTTGGCTCTCATATTCTCGCATATTGGCTCTACTTTACTCCCCTCTGACCGCCTCTCCAGCAAAAGCAACATAAAAAATAAATCCTTATATAAAGGCAAAATGATAAGAGGGGCGTTGCGCATGAATGAAAAAACTGTCGCGAAATAAATAATTACAAAAGAATATTGAATAAGATCATCGCAATGATTTCCATTGAAAATCATGAATTCTCTTAACTTCTCCAACACGCGTAAACAATTTCCCCACATGCCAATGGCATAAAGCAGACAAAAAGAGGCTTATGGTTACATAATACAGTAACAAAACTCTTTCATGTAAGTCACTTGAGCAAAATAAACATCTCAAATGCTCAATAGAGCACCAAGAACCGCGCTAAACAACATGATAGCAATCTATAAGGTCAACGATAGCATAGAGCCTTTCTATGCTCTACAAAGCGTAAAATACAGTCAATATCCGCCTGAAAAATAAAAGAACTAATCCCGTGCATATGCGCATAATACATGCACGCAAAACAATGGAAATGAGAACGATTTCAATAACGATATTCCTTTATCATTATTCCTTTGTCGATCTCGTAAACAAAGAGAAAAACTTCAACTTTTCATATGCCTAATTTTTCTAATTTTAAACTTTAATTAAGGAAAAACAGGGGATATTTCTTATATTTTAAAATATTGCAAATAATATTATTATCTTCTTAAGAAGAAGATTTCATGTATACATAGTATAGATATTATTTATACAGTATTTTTATTGTTATTTTTAAAATTTATCTTTGACATTTTTCTAAAAATACATGATAGACATTTGAAATATATCATTATGATACTACTTTTAATGTAGATAATTAAGGAGAATTAATATTTTTGGTTCATGCAGCACATTCGGTCATATAGCGACAAAGATATCTCTGAAGTTAAATAATTTTGTAAGTATATTTGTAAGAATATACCAAATTAAATATCTACATCTGTGGATAAAATAATTTTCAGAGATATCTATTGTGGATCACATCTTATAATCAGAATTTTTTTATAATGAATATTTGTTATGAAATCGTAAGAATGTTTTGTATTCTCATTGTCTTTATCCCTATATATGCTATTGGTTTTTAAAAATGGTAGTTACATTTGGAAAGTAACTATAAAATAAACTTTATATACAGTAATTCTTTTCATTATTTTTGATATTTTGGTTTAATTAATTATTAATGAACTTATTCTTATTTGAATAAGGGAATACAAAATAAAAAACATTTAAAGCGATAATCAATAAAGCACCTTCATCTCCCTTTTTATATGATATTTTTTAATGCCTTTGTGCGTTTATAAAAGGCTCTATACCGCAATAGACTTTGCCACATTTAAATATCCTAAAAGCATAAAATACCTTTTTAAGAAAAACGTATCAGATTTAAAAATTGACTATTCTAATCTTTGTCATTTAGTCTAACCTCACAATGAAAAGCTTTTGGGAAAACTCTGCCACAAATATAACCATACAAAAATACAGAGGCAGATTTTCAAAACAATAAAAAGAGGGAAACATGACTGAAAAAATCTATCCAGTATCAGAAGAGATCAAAAAAAATACTTTACTCGATGAGGAAACTTATCAACAATGGTATCGAGAAAGCATCGATGATCCAGAAAGCTTCTGGGCAAAACATGGTCAACGCATTGAATGGTTTAAACCTTTTACAAAAGTAAAAAACACTTCTTTTAACGGAGATGTCTCCATTCAATGGTACGAAGATGGGATAACAAATGTTACCTATAATTGCATTGATCGCCACCTGAAAATCCATGGAGACAAAATCGCGCTCATTTGGGAAGGAGATAATCCTTATCATGATAAAAAAATAACCTATAACGAGCTTTATGAACATGTTTGTCGTTTTGCTAATCTTTTGAAAAGCCGTGGCATTAAGAAAGGCGATAAAGTAACCATTTATCTCCCCATGGTACCCGAAGCAGCCTATGCCATGCTTGCTTGTGCTCGCATTGGAGCTATTCATTCGGTTATTTTTGCTGGATTTTCTGCTGAGGCAATAGCAGGACGCCTTGTCGATTGTGAATCAACCTTCATTATTACCGCTGATCAAGGCTTGCGTGGCAGCAAACGGATCAACTTAAAAGACAATGTTGATCATGCCATTGAGATAGCCGCGCGCCAAAACGTGCAGGTGGACCAAGTCATGGTTATACGGCGAACTTGTGGACCCATTCAATGGGTAGAGGGGCGTGATTTTTGGTACCACGAAGAGATAGCTCATGCCAAAACAGCTTGTCCACCAGAACCAATGAATGCTGAAGATCCACTTTTTATTCTTTATACTTCAGGCTCAACAGGCAAACCTAAAGGTGTTTTGCATACCACAGCGGGCTATCTTGTTTTTGCCTCGATGACTCACCAATATGTTTTTGATTACCACCCCAATGAAGTTTACTGGTGCACGGCTGACATTGGTTGGATAACCGGTCATTCTTACTTGGTTTATGGACCTTTATGCAATGGTGCGACCACTTTAATGTTTGAAGGCACACCAACCTTTCCTGACAAAGGCAGATTCTGGGAAATTGTCGACAAACACCAAGTCAATACGCTCTATACAGCACCAACAGCTATCCGCGCCTTAATGGGAGCAGGAAATTCGTTTGTTGAACACTCAAACAGAACATCGTTGCGTCTCTTAGGCACGGTAGGAGAACCGATTAATCCAGAAGCATGGGAATGGTTTTATCATATAATTGGAAATGACCGTTGTCCGATTCTCGATACATGGTGGCAAACGGAAACAGGAGGGCATATGATCACGCCCTTGCCCGGTGCAACACCCCTCAAAGCAGGATCGGCCACACGTCCTTTTTTTGGTGTTCAACCCCAAATTGTTGATGCCCAAGGCAATGTTTTAGAAGGTGAAGCAGAAGGCAATCTTTGTATCAGTGATTCATGGCCCGGACAAATGCGCACACTTTATAAGGATCATGAACGCTTTATTCAAACTTATTTTTCCTCCTATAAAGGAAAATATTTTTCAGGCGATAGCTGTAGGCGCGATAGCGACGGTTATTATTGGATCACAGGACGAGTTGATGACATTCTCAATGTCTCGGGGCACAGGTTAGGAACTGCTGAAATTGAATCAGCTCTTGTTTCTCATCCCGCTGTATCAGAAGCAGCTATTGTGGGTTACCCGCATCCCATTAAAGGACAAGGAATTTATAGTTTTGTGACTCTCATGGAAGGAACAGAGCCAAGTGAAGAATTGCAAAAAGACCTTATCAAGCATGTGAGACAAGAAATAGGCTCTATTGCCATATTGGATAAAATTCAGTTTGCTCCGCAGCTTCCCAAAACACGATCAGGGAAAATTATGAGACGTATTTTACGAAAAATCGCTGAAAACGATTTTGATACTCTCGGAGATATTTCAACCCTTGCCGAACCACAAGTTGTTGAAGATCTGATTGCCAACCGACAAAACTAAAAAACACGACGCAATACAACATACGGTGGTTTTTGTTTTTTTTGCTAAAATTATCTCAGCATTATTACGAAAACCACCAAGGAGAATAAAAAACAAAACAATGCATGAGAAGCTCAATCATTCTAACAACAAACGCTTTTTTTCATAACAGGTAAGAAATAATTTAAGCAAAAACCTCAAGATTGGGATGCGAACAAGAATAAGAAAGTAAGATAAAAAGAGCAACATAGCTTTTTAAAATCACCCAATGTCCACTCAATGCAAAAAAAGCCTCTGAGTAAGAAGGAAAAATAGTTCTGATGTTTATGCTAGAATCCCTTTGAAATTCCTGCTAAAATCATAAATAAAGCTAAAAAAAGAAAGTATAAGTGATAATATTCTTGAGCAAAAATATTTATCTATAACGAGGGTGTATAAAAAATATTGAAAACCATGAAATCTAAAATAAACAAGCTTACAACAAAAATCTAAAGCAATGAAAGTAAGAGTTTTTAGAATAAATGATGCAATATAAAATCAGGAGTAATAATAAAAAGTGATTCATTTTGAAAATGTCGGCCTACGCTATGGAATGGGCCCTGAGGTCCTTCGTGATATTAGCTTTCATATTCCTCCTGGATCATTTCAATTTCTCACAGGTGCCTCTGGAGCAGGGAAAACGTCGCTGATGCGTCTTATGTTTTTGGCACTCAAACCCACCCGCGGTCATATTGATCTCTTTGGAACAGACACAGCATTACTCAAACGACAAGAGCTCCCTGCGCTGCGACAACGTATCGGTGTGGTTTTTCAAGATTTTCGTTTACTCGACCACATGACCACTTATGAAAATGTCTCCTTACCTTTACGCATTAAAGGACAAGAAGAAGCAACCTATCGCAGTGAAGTGGAAGATCTTCTCTGTTGGGTAGGTCTTGGAGATCATATTCATGTTTTACCACCGGTTCTTTCCGGTGGGGAAAAACAAAGGGTAGCCATTGCACGCGCACTCATTGATCAACCTGAAATTCTACTTGCCGATGAACCCACTGGAAATGTCGATCCGCCCTTGGCAAAACGCCTCCTCCGTTTGTTTATTGAATTAAACCGTTTTGGAACGGCTGTTATCATTGCCACCCATGATATTGCCTTAATGGAACAAGTTGCAGCACGGCGTATGCTTCTCCATAACGGACGGATGACGATTCATGAATAAGTCTTTCCCCATTTTTACAAGCAATAAAAAAAATACAACAGCGATTATTCCCAGTGGTAATATTTCTGGAAAAGCATTGGTTGCCGTAATTGCTATTATGACATTTCTTTCAAGCCTCACCTTAATCGGTGTTGATTTAGTCCAACATGCCGCCCAAAATTGGAGTAATCAGATTAGCTATGAAGCAACAATACAAATACGCCCCATTGACAATGTTGATATCAACAAAGCACTCCGTGATGCCGTACAATTGGTTAAAACATTTTCTGGTGTACAAGATGCAAAAATTGTTGACCAAAAAGCTACAGAAAAGTTACTGGAGCCATGGCTTGGAACAGGCTTCAATGTCAATGAACTACCCCTTCCCCGCCTCATCATTGTGACCCTGAATGGGGATGAAAAAATCAATTTTGCAGCCATTAATCACGCCATTAAAACCCAAATTCCAGGAGGTCAATTTGATGATCACCGTGTTTGGGTTCATCGTTTTGCGACCATGGCACACACCACTGTTTTCATTGGTTTTTCAATTTTAGCATTGGTTCTAGGCTCTCTTATCCTCACCATCATTTTTGCCACCCGCAATGCATTGGCAGAAAATACACATATTATCAATGTCTTATATTTCCTTGGTACTGAAACTCTTTTCATTGCCCGCCAATTTGACTGGCATTTTTTTAAAACCGCGCTGCGTGGTTCTTTATATGGTGGTCTTACAAGCATATTTCTGTTTTCAGCCTTTTGTCTCTGGACGAATTATAACTTGGGAAGAGTGGAAGCTAGCCAAATAACAGCTTTGTTTGGACATCTTTCCATAAGTTCCATCCCCTACGGAAAAATCATTTTTCTTATTATTTTCGTTTCTTTTCTTACCACCCTTACAAACCGCATGACTATTTTAACACAACTGAAAAAAATCGATCAATGTGAAAACGGTTTATTTTAATTTTATGACTCACAACACTTACAACTCATTGACGCAAAACAATTTAGAACGTCCTCTTCCAAAACGGCTCCACTATAGTTGGTCTCCCCGCTTTTTATTTCGCTATTTTCCACCGACAACCCTTACTCTTTCAATCATTGTTTTCATTTTCTGGAGCGGTTTTATCATTTTTTCTGAAAAAACTGAACGACTTTCTCCCCCACAGCCTCTCCCCAAAGCTGATGCCATCATTGTGCTGACAGGCGGAGAAAACCGAATAGAGACAGGACTTAATCTCTTACAAAGGGGGCTTGGTTCACGTCTCCTCATCAGTGGTGTAAATACCACAACCAACCTGAAAAGTCTCATGCATAACATGCATATTACCCGACGGCTTATCTCCTGTTGTATTGACATCGGGCATCAAGCGATTAACACCAGAGGAAATGCTAAAGAAAGCGCCGATTGGATCAAAAAACACCACTATAAAACCCTTTATATCGTCACCCATGATTACCATGTGTGGCGCTCGATGCGAGAACTTAAATATTTAATGCCTGATATCCATTTCATTGCCTATCCTGTTAAAAAGAACAATGCTGAAAGCGCAATACAACAGATCAATCAAATCCGCATTCTTATATTCCAATATATTAAAACGCTCCAAGTCTATATCAGAACCGCATTCTAATCTTTATCCTTCTGACTTTTTAAAAACCTTGCCATCTTCTGACCTCTTCATACCTTTCTCTCATACTCTTCCACAAGAGGTTGCTTCTATAAAAGCTCGACAGAGCTACCTTCATACAACACAGAACACCCCACAATACATGTATCACTGTATTGCACATTCACCCAAAACATCTCTTACATCCCAAACATATCTCACAGCACGGGATCTGTACATGCCATCTCAATATATAAGCTCTTGTAAATAGAGCCCCCAGACAACTATAAGATCTTCAGACTTGTTATAGAGATCTATTTATACCACCGTCTTTACGCTTCATAAAAATGCAAACCGCCCCACCCTATATTTTGCCGCCCCCAAGTATTACGATAGCTCAAGCCTCTTGGGATGATTGGTAAGAGGCATGCATTACGCCTTTCTTAAACACGAACATACCAACCTCGTATGACATGCAAAAAAATAATTTTAATAGATTTAAAATAAGAAAATTTATAATAGTTAGATTTCTCATTCAACAGAGAGAATGTTAAACTATCATTATAAGTCAATATATTAGTAACAATCTCTTATTCTAAAAAGCATCTTCTTAAGAGCATTTTAGATCACAGATAGGAATAAGCTAAAAACGCACACCGCTACAAATACCTCACGTTTTTTATCGCAATCTTTTTTGAAATCATTTTGCTCTCTAAGATCACTTTTTGTCTGGTTTCCTCCCCAAAAAAGAACGAAAATTTTTAAACTCTATTGATCTGTAAACAATAATAACTCAGCTTCTTGTCTAACGCGTTCCACCTGCTCACTTCAATATCAGAACACCTCAAAAGACAGATTTCATAAGAATTGTGATTTCCTCTCAACATCTCAAAGGACGATGATTCCTATCAGCAACGATTTGTAAACAGTTCACTTTCTCTGGACAGGTTCCTCTCAGCTTCCCCATTTATATGGTTTACTCACATAAAGCTCGACAAGAAAACCCCTGCCTGAGAATATTCATCACTGCCGCTAAAGCTCATGCGTCATAATTTTAACGACCTCACTGCCTAAGGTGCTTTATTACATACAACATATTGATTTATAATGAAATTTTATTACGCTACAACTTGAATGAGAGCTCTCAATATCATCAGATTCTCTCATTTCAAATCTGTTTATGTTGAATCAACTAAAACCACTTACTTGCACATCACAAGCGGGATGAGTGTGTGGATAAAAACTGTACAAGAAATGACTAAAAATGGCTCTTATGAACCGTCTTAATGCAAGGTCTATCGCAACACCCACGAGCTGGCAAATATAATGATGGTGCCGGCTTGTTACTTCATAAGCGTAAAGATGGAGGTGCTCAATGGATTTACCGTTGTACCATTCACGAGCGCCGTCGTGAATGGGATTGGGTGCCTTAAGAGATGTCTCTTTAAAACAAGCCCGTGAATGTGCAAACCAATGGCGCCCTGTATCGGACTTGTAGCAGGAGGAAGAATAACCACCATACCAACTAGACATACCATTGCTCATCACTAGCGCCATTATGTTCTTTAGCAGCATAACTGCAGCTTGGTATTACGATGTTCTCTTACTTCACCTCACACCTGCTGAATATGAGCTTATTCTTTTTCAATAAATGAAAGCCCTTTTCATTCATACATCATTCAAAATAAGAAGCTATCCGCCTCTCAAACTTTTTGTCTTCCTCACCAAAACCATTAAATCAAACCCGCGTTTCACGGTATTAGTTCTTAAGATCACGCCCCCCTACCGAGTATCTGACGGCATCCTTACCCTAGAAACTCAAATGGCTTGTTTATCCTTCAGCTCCAAAATCATGAGATAAGGCAGAAAAAAGCGATGCCTTAAACAAAATATTCTAAAGAAAGCTAAGTTACTCGCATAAAGGAACAGAAAATGGCTGTGTCTTAGGTCACATTTTAAAACTTGAGCACGATCATAATTTATTTGCATAAACCTAAACACCTATAATTTGCACCACCCTCTGCAAAACCAAAAGTGAGAAATACTCATAACCTCTTTTCCGAAAATCTTAAAAATACTAAACGAAACCTCTTAAACTTCTCAGCTATCTCGATACCAGTTCATTTTTTTGGAAGAATGGAGGTTTAAGCTGTTTTTGGCATCAACCTTCTTTTTTGTTCTTTTGTTTGTTAGCAGATATACTATTCACTTCCCCGCCTCTTTTTAAATTAAATCTTAAGAACCGTCGCGCAATCTATTTCATTTGTTCTCCTCTTCATATCTCAGAAGACGAAGATTTTTAACAAAATTCAGTCTGCAAGCAATCTCATTCTAACGGGTTCCATTTAACTTCTCCTTAATAGGATTTACTTCCATAAGACTCGACAAGAAAGATTTAAAAATATTCATTATGCATTCTCAAAACATTCAATGCCTCAAGAAGGCTTATATGCCTATCATATCTCACATGATGTGGTGTGCTATAAGAAACGTTCACCTCTAGTGGTATGCTCCACTTAATAAACAAAGCGTTTTCTAAAATAGAGCAGCAAATAATGCCAAACTTTTCCCATTCATGTTTCGCTTCATAAACGCTTCATCCAAGTGGAAAGCATCACGAACAAACATGACCCAATTGATAAAGCTTAATCGCGTGAAAGAGCGACAACAGGGTCAAGCCGTGAAGCTTGCCGCGCTGGAGAAAAGCCAAAACATATTCCAATGAGTGTTGAAAAAGTAAGAGACATAATGATCGATTCAATAGTATAAACCAAATGGATAGGCGCCTTAAACAGAAGAAATAAGCCACCGATAGAAAGCCCAAGCAAGATCCCCAAACCACCACCAATCACACAAACCAAAATCGCTTCAATGAGAAATTGCTGTAAAATATCACTTTGCCGTGCACCAACTGCCATACGCACGCCGATTTCATTGATCCGCTCAGAAACAGTGACCAACATAATATTCATCACCCCAATACCCCCCACAATCAGGGAAATAGCTGCAATTGAAGAAATTAAAAGTGTTAAAATATTTGTACTCTCCATAACACGTTCACGGAAGAATTCAGAATTTCTAATGAAAAAGTCCTCCCCACCATGCCGCATAATGAGAAAACGTTTTATCATGGTCTCCGCTAAATGTGAATCAATATCATCAGCAATTCTAACAGTAATTGCACGAACTTCTGTTGTGCCAAGAAAACGTGTCTGCACTGTTGTATAGGGCAAATAAAGCTGTAACGTATTTGATGTATCTCCACTTGCATTATTTTGCGAATCAACAACACCAATAATACGCGCTGGAACATTCCCCACATGCACCACCTTTCCAAGGGGGCTTTCATAGCTATGGGGGAAAAGAACAGACAATGCTTCTTTCTCGATCACGAGATCAACCGCCCGATCAAGGACACTTTTTTGATCAAAAAACTGTCCTTTGAAAACTTTGAGCCCCTGTGTCTGAAAAAATTGTTCTCCCACCCCCGCAATGACGGCATTGACTTCAACTGCACCAAAACGCACTTTCGAGCTTGCTGAAATCTGTGGTGTTACACCAGAAACATAAGGTAATCCAGACAAGGCTTCTGCATCAGCTTCAACCAAACTGGTTATTTTTTCTGCTTGTGGATCAGAAAAACTTTTACCAGGAAAAATGGTTAATGTATTAGTACCCAAACTTTTAAAATTTTCCAGAATTTTCTCTCGTGTACCATTCCCTAAAGCCACCATAGCAATAATCGCCCCAATACCGATAATCACCCCAAGCATTGTTAGAAAAGTCCGCATACGATGTGCATTCATTGCCAACAGAGCCATCACAAACGCCTCACGGAATCGCTCAAAAAAAGAACGAAAAAAGCCCAGTTTTTGTTGGCCTTTTAGATTTTGTTGTTCCTGAAGAGATTTTCTACCAACTTTTGTTTTTGCAACCCTTGACCGCTTATCAGCAATAATTTCCCCATCACTGATTTCGATAATACGCTCTGCTCTTTCAGCCACCTGCATATCATGGGTTACAATGATAATAGTACGCCCTTCTTGATGAAGTTCATCCAAAATATGCAATACTTCTTGCCCACTCTTTTTGTCCAATGCACCAGTTGGTTCATCTGCAAGAATGACCTCCGCATTATTCATGAGCGCCCGAGCAATAGAAACACGTTGTTGCTGACCACCGGAAAGCTGATTTGGACGATGATTTATCCGATCACCCATGCCCAAACGCGTTAAAAGATCCTGTGCACGCTTTTTTCTTGCTTCCACGGCACATCCCGCATAAATAGCCGGAATTTCAACATTACCAAGAGCTGTCAATTCATTCAACAAATGGTAGCGCTGAAAAATAAAACCAAAATGATTACGTCGTAAAGCCGACAATTCATCCGCAGAAAGAGAAGCTGTTTCTTTACCAGAGATCCAATAACGGCCAGAAGTTGGACGATCAAGACAGCCTAAAATATTCATCAAGGTAGATTTACCTGAACCGGAAGCACCTACAATTGCCACCATTTCACCACGTTTAATGGTAAGATTGATGTTTTTCAAAACGGTAACAAACGTTTCGCCCGCAGGAAATTTGCGCACAATATTTTCCAAGACGAAGACAGCATCTGCTTGATTTGTGCTCATGCTTTAACTCTCGTCTTCGCTATGCATGTTAGAAGACTCTGGCATCACTCCATCAGACGAACTGGTGATGACGACATCACCCTCGTTAAGTCCTGAAATAATCTCTGCCATAACCTTATTATTCAACCCAACACTCACCTGTTTAGTAACCACCTTATTTTCCCCCACCAAAACAGAAACCCATGCTTTACGCTCTCTTGTCTCATCGCGTAAAGCATCACTTGGAACCAACAAGACATTCTGCGCGCGCCCTAAGATAATATGAACTTGAGCAGTCATATAGGTTCGCAAAAAATTGTCCGCATTATCAACATGTAGAATTCCATTGTAATAGATAGCCGATGATATTAAAGCACTAGAACCACTCACCATACCAGGATTAATACTCACATCAGCACGAATTGCTTCAGGAGCCGGCTCTACTTTTTCT
This sequence comes from Bartonella sp. CL71SXKL, assembly GCF_042194935.1. Classification (NCBI taxonomy): domain Bacteria; kingdom Pseudomonadati; phylum Pseudomonadota; class Alphaproteobacteria; order Hyphomicrobiales; family Bartonellaceae; genus Bartonella; species Bartonella sp. CL71SXKL. The sequence goes on from NZ_JBHINI010000004.1 coordinate 158,162, forward strand.
AAAACGCCTTCATAACGACGCTGTGAATTACCTAAAACTGTAAAATAAAGTGGTTGTCCAGCTCGGACTTTAAGAATATCTGCTTCTGAGATTTGCGCCTTGATCGTCATCTTTGATAAATCACCCAAAATAACAATTGTTGGCGCCGACTGAACCGCATTCACATTCTGCCCTTCTTCCACAACTGTTGCCAAAACCGTTCCCGCTGAAGGGGCAGTGATGCGTGTATAACCTAAATTAACCTCTGCACTCTCCACATCAATTTGTGCTTGCACAATCTGCTGACGAAGTTGTTCAATTTGCGCCTCGCGTATTTTCACCTGTGTCGCAGCCTCATCGAGGTTCGCCCGTGAAATCGCACGTGTTTCGATCATTTTTTTCTGACGCTCTAAATTTTTCTGTGCAAGAGAAAGATAGGCTTCTTGTTCTACCAAATTCGCATAATAATGCGATAATGCTGCTTTTTTTCTTTTTAAATCATTTTCCTGATCTGTAGGATCAATTTCTGCCAAGAGATCGCCTTCTTTCACAACACTCCCAGGGGAAACACGCATTGACACCACACGCCCTGTTGCACGCGCACCAACAGCCACCAACCGGTAAGGACGTACAAGACCAGAAGCTAAAACACTTTCCTCAATATCCCCACGCTTCACCACCGCTGTTATATAAGTTGGAGTAGATGTTCCAAAAAAAACAGAACGTAACCATAACAACAAGAGAATGAGAAATATAGCAGTTAAAAAGAAGGAAAGTTTTTTATGTTTTGTAATGAAATTTTTGAGTAAGTTTTTTTTCATTTCCCTACCTTTGCACGCGAACGAGGTGCATTATCAACGACTTCTGGACGCGATACATCAACAACGCCATCCCAGCCTCCCCCCAATGCTTTCATCAACGTGATATATTGCGTAACCAAAGAAACACGGCTATCTTTAAGCGCCATTTGTGCAGAATAATAAGAGCGATCAGCATTTAACAATTCAAGAAAACTAGTATTTCCATTCTCAAAAAGGCTCCGTGAAAGTTTTAAGGAATGAAGAGAAGCTTTATTCGCAACGATTAGCTTTTCTAAGCGTTGATGTTCCTTCGTTAATCTTACAAGCGCATTTTCTACATCTTCTAAAGCTTCCAACACAGCAGCTCGATAAGTAATAAAAGCTTGATCACGCTGCGCGCGCGCTACCGCAATAGAAGCCTCGACCTGACCTCCATTAAAAAGAGGAAAACGAAGACCAGGTCCAAAAGACCAGCCAATCGTTGAATTTTTCCATAATTGATCAATTGCCGTTGCTGCTGTTGAAATATTACCTGTTAAAGTAAGTGATGGATAACGATCTGCTTCACGTTGACCAATCCGTGCTGTCGCTTGCGCATATTGACGCTCTGCCCGTCGTAAATCCGGACGTGTTAACAAAATATCAGCTGGAATTCCTGCTGGTATCGGCCAGCGTGGTTGTGGAATCTTTGCATGCTTAGCATTTTTTTGTAAAAGATCCTTCAATGCCGTAGGCACACGACCAGTTAAGACAGAGAGGCGATGAACGCTCATTGCTACATTCGCTTCCATCTGTGATATATCTGCCTCTGTATTTGCCATCTGCGCTTGCGCATTTGAAACATCAAGCTCAGAAACATCACCAGCTGTTAATCTAGCGCGCATCAGTTCATAAGTTTTACGTTGTGAGACAGCAATTTGCCGCACAATAAACAACTTTTGTTGCCAACCACGCATTTGCACATAATTTGTTGCCACATCTCCTAGTAATGTCACCATGGTAGCACGCATATCTTCCACAGCCGCATCAAGGCCATAACGCGCTGCTTCAACCGCACGTTTATGCCCACCAAAAAAATCCAGCTCCCAGCTTGCATCAAAACCACTACTATACTGGTTTAACAATGCATCAGACTGTCCAGAACGACTACGGGTTCCTGAAATTGAATTGGACACATTTGGCAAAAGAGTTCCCACAACCTGCCCTAAACCTGCACGCGCCTCACGTACCCGAGCTTTGGCAACAGCAACATTATTATTTCCAGAAATAGCATAATCCATTAACGCATCTAGAACAGGGTCATTCAAATGCCGCCACCATCCGGCAAGCGCAACGGACTGCCCTGCAGTCTGTGCAGATTTTTCTCCCCAAACTGCTGGAACACGAAAAGATGTTTTCTGGTAATTAGGACCAACCATACATCCTGACAAAAGCAAACACAACAAGACACTAGAAAATAATCCACGAGAAGCGCCCCATTTGAGATTTCTGATATACATCCAGTCTCCCGCATTCTTTCAGAATCATTATTTAATATTAATACTTTATTTACCTCTTATTTCAAACTTGACGTGAAAAATCAAATACAGTTTGCACAGGAATATGATCTGAAGGATGTTCCCATCCGCGCGCATCACGAAAAATAGAAAGATCTACAACAAAAGGTGCTAAATCTTGAGAAGACCAAACATGATCAAGCCGCCGCCCATAATCGGTAAATGCCCAATCGCGAGCACGATAACTCCACCATGTGTAAAGCTTGGTAGGAACAGGAATATGCAACCGCATCAGATCAACCCATCCACCTTGACAACACAAATCCTGTAAACGCTCGGTTTCAATGGGAGTATGGCTTACAACCTTCAACAATTGCTGATGAGACCAAACATCCTCTGCCAAAGGAGCAATATTTAAATCTCCCACCAAAAGAGAAGAAAGACCATCGCCGTGATCCGCACGAATGGAAGACATTTCTTCTAAAAAATCAAGCTTATGACGAAATTTTTCATTCACATCAGCATCAGGGATATCTCCCCCAGCAGGAACATAAAAATTATGAATCCGCAAGCTTCTCCCATGGGCTTCCACAATAACTGAGATATACCGGCAATCTTGGTTTTGACAAAAAAAACGTTTTTCTACCTTTTTAAAAGGCAAACGAGAAACAATAGCCACCCCGTTATAAGATTTTTGTCCACTCAATGCGATATGCTTATAACCCGCTGCTTCAAAAGCCTCCACTGGAAATAAAGCATCTGGACATTTTGTTTCCTGTAGACACAAAACATCTGCGGAAAAGAGTTCCAAATACTGAAAAACCTGTGCAAGACGCAAACGAATAGAATTAATATTCCAAGTCGCAATACGAAAGAACATTTGTTTTAATCCAAATAACGTAACACTCTTTCTTCATTTCTTCGAAGGAAGCGTGAACATCCCATTAGCGAACCGGACGTCTGTCCGCACATTCATAACCTGCACAGTAGTTTCCAAATTTTGTTGGTCAACAATTGTCCACTGCCGCAAAGCAGAGCCTTTAGAATCAAAAACCATCCTTATTTGCCCTGCCCCAATCGTTTTATCACGCAGAACAATCGTCACAGCCCCTGGATCTTCGCGAAATGCCAACAAGCGCCCAGAAGATACATCAATTTTATCATCCAACAAAAACTTCATTGGCGTTTGCGAAAGTTGTGAAAAGTTCCAAGTATTCAAAGCCCGATTGTTAATACCCACAAATTGGCCATCTGCAATAATTTGTAAAGGCATTTTTTTGTAAATGAAACGAATTTTCCCTGGACGCTCTAAATAAAATGTCCCCTGAGACATTTTTCCCTTTGGACTAAACTGAATAAAATCACCTGTCATTGTTTTGATTGCCGCAAAGTGATTCACAACATTTTGCGCCTTTATCACTTTATTAGATACTTGCGAAAAAACAGGAAAAGTTAAACACCAAAAGATAATAATTCCCACCAACCCAAAGATTCTTCTTTGCGGTAAAAAAGACGTTTTCATAAAAAATGCTCCCAAGCAATACTTAATTAACTTTATAATTCATAACTTAAGTGATCAACGACGAATAAATACCTATCTTTATAAGATAAAGATATTGTTTGAAAAAAATATCAAAAGATTTTCAAGAGTATTCTTCTTCGACAGTCTCCAAAACTTTTTGCTTACCCATATCATTTACTGGACTAATGATGCCTTCTTCTTCCATCCTTTCAATCAATGTTGTAGCACAGTTATAACCAATGCCTAAACGACATTGAATATAAGAAGTCGAAGCCTTACGATCACGAAGCACAATAGCAACAGCTTGACAATAGGAATCATCTGCTAAAGAAACATCCCTCTTTATTTCTTGCGATCTCTTTCGGTATCGTTTCCAAATAACCAGTCTGCGTTTATGTTTCCGAAATCATCAAATTTTCCTGCTTTTCTGCTGATTTTCTAAACGCATAATATATTCTTTCCCACCCCTAATCTATGAAGCAACATAAATTATAGTCAATACATAATGGATTAAGGACTAAACATATTACTCGCGAACCTGAAAGCTCTTTTAAGTGTCAAAAATGCTTTTTTGACTTCCTTCCCACCCAAAAGAATAAAAATCTTCATCCGAACCACTCTGTAAACAGTTTGGAGTTTAGCAAATTTCACTTAGCTTCCCACCCCATATAATTCATTTATATTAAGACTCGACAGATCAGCCTTGCCCTAAATATTTAGAGCGCACTTAAAAAGACACTTAAATACCAAACCTTACATGCTTTTACCCCCCCTCTACACTCGCAATGACATTATTTTATACCAAGATATTGATTTATAATAATTTATCTTTTTAACTTAAATCATAACGCCAAATACAATAAGATTCTCTCATCACATACTCTCTCATATTGAATCAATTCAAATCATTTGCTTGCACGTTACAAGCAAGGTTGGTGTATGGATAAAAGTTATATAAGATAAAGAATCCCCTTATAAGGAGTCTCAAGTACCAAGGAGCTATCGCAAATTGAGAGCTGGTATATGAAAATGCAGACTTTCTACGATACAATAGGATAAACACTTGTTTTACAAGGTATTATAAAAAACAACTATAAATATTTTTCAAAAGCGTTCTTCTTCAGCCGGCACTAAAATTTCTCGTTTCCCTGCGTGATTTGCTGGACTAATAATACCTTCTTCTTCCATCCTCTCAATCAATGTCGCAGCGCGGTTATAACCAATGCCTAAACGGCGTTGAATATAAGAGGTTGAAGCCTTACGATCACGAAGCACAATAGCAACAGCTTGACTATAGGGATCATCTTCTGAAGGAGAAGACAAAGAAACATCAGCACCATCCTCTTCAACTTCTTGCGTAATTGTTTCTAAATAATCAGGTCGTGCTTGCTCTTTGAGATGCGCAACAACCTGCTCCACTTCATCATCCGCAACAAAAGGCCCATGCACACGCTGAATACGTCCTCCTCCCATCATAAAGAGCATATCTCCTTGTCCCAATAATTGCTCGGCCCCCTGTTCGCCTAAAATTGTTCGGCTATCAATTTTGGAACTCACAGAAAAAGAAATGCGTGTAGGAAAATTGGCTTTGATCGTCCCAGTAATAACATCGACGGAAGGACGCTGTGTCGCCATAATTACATGGATACCGGCAGCACGTGCCATTTGTGCTAAACGTTGAACCGCTCCTTCAATATCTTTCCCAGCAACCATCATCAAATCAGCCATTTCATCAATAATGACAACAATATAGGGCATAGGACTAAAATCAAGTGTTTCCGTTTCATAAAGAGGCTCACCGGTCTCGCGATCAAATCCAACTTGAATTGTCCGCACCATTGTCTCTCCCTGACTTGCAGCTTCCCTAAGACGTGCATTAAACCCATCAATATTACGAACGCCTAGTTTTGACATTTTACTATAGCGCTCTTCCATTTCACGAACAGCCCACTTTAAAGCAATCACGGCTTTTTTAGGATCTGTCACCACGGGTGTTAATAAATGGGGAATGCCATCATAAACCGAAAGCTCAAGCATTTTCGGGTCCACCATAATGAGACGACATTGTTCAGGTGTCATACGATAAAGCAATGATAAAATCATTGTATTGATAGCAACAGACTTTCCTGATCCTGTTGTACCAGCAACCAAAAGATGGGGCATTTTTGCTAAATCTGCAACAACAGCTTCTCCTCCGATTGTCTTACCCAAAGCAAGTCCTAGCTTTGCTTTGCTGTCAATAAATTCTTGCGCCTGCAACATTTCTCGTAAATAAACCATCTCACGCTTTGCATTAGGCAATTCTATTCCAATCACATTGCGCCCTGGAACCACCGCAACACGCGCTGAAATCGCACGCATCGAGCGTGCAATATCATCTGCCAAACCAATAATACGGGAGGACTTAATGCCTGCAGCCGGTTCAAATTCATACAAAGTTACTACCGGTCCAGGACAAGCATCTATAATTTTTCCTTTGACCCCAAAATCTAACAAAACCCCTTCAAGTTCCTGAGAATTTGCTCTTAAAACAGCAGGAGAAAGTTTTGCATCCCTAACAGACGGTGGTGGAACCGAAAGATAATCTACAAGAGGAAGAACAAAACCACCATTTGAAGAAGCTGTTAAAGACTTTCGATTTTTAACAGGAGAAACATAGGCTTTATTTTGATTTTTCTCACACTTTACTTTTTCACCCAAAAAAGTTGGCTCAATCCGATCAAATGGCTTTCCTTGCCCTTTACTCTGAAAACGCCTTTTGAAACAAAATAAACGAAAAAAACGCGCTTGTAAAAAATAAAAAAGATGCAAAAGAGCGCCACAAGTTGTCGCAAAAAAACCATGATTTTCACGATCCTCCTCTGCGGCATATTCCGTATCTTCTTCCAACTCAAAGACTGGATTAACGATTTCGTCTTTTGGAATGCTTTTTTCTTTTCTTTTCTTTGTTCGACGCCGCCATATCACATTACCAGCAAAAGCAGCGGTGAAAAAACCTAAAAGAATAAAAACAACACTGAAAAACACCGTGTAAGGAGGAGAAAGAAAAAGAGGAAAGACTGAAGAAGCAACACTTAAAACTTTATCTCCTAAAACCCCTCCCAATCCCATTGGCAATGGCCAATAAGTAAAAGAAGCAACAGGTGACATAAGGGCAAAAGCAATTAAAAAACAAATCGTTGATAGCACCCATAAAAAAAAGCGCAAAGTCAAATTGTAGATATTCTTTTGCGCCAACAAGAGAAAAGACCAAAATAACGGTGGCAACAAAACAGAAAGACTTGCCAAGCCAAAAAACTGCATAATAAAATCTGAAAAAATTGCCCCCATCCACCCCATAAGGTTTGTAACCTCATTTGTACTTGCATGGGTTAAAGATGGATCCGCAACATTCCACGTCGCCAAAGCAAACACACAAAAAATAATAAAGCCCAAAAGCCCAAGCCCAATAAATACCCCTATCTGACGTAAAAACATCTCAATAAGACGCGAACCTTGAGAATTTCGCACTTCTAATGAATCATAAGGAGAAGAACTTCGGTGCATCTATCAATTCCAAATACAAAAATTTCATATTTTAAAGAGTTATAACTCCCTCTCTCTCTTAAAAAAGCATGAAGCTTAAACTCTGTGCCGATTTGTAAACAAATAGCCTGTAAACAATCCGACTTCTTATCTAGCGCGTTCTACCTTCTAACCACTTCATATCATTCATATACCACCACCCTAAGAAACAATCCTTCATAAGGCGCATAAAAAGCTCTCCCTGAATATTTATCACACGATCAACCAAAAAACACCTCATGTGTAAAGTGTTACATGGATCCTATAGACACCTTCCTAAACAGATGATGTTTTTTACGCTACATCATGATAACGGCAAAATATGAATACTGTTTTAACCATCACGAATGACCACAATTTTTTATCTACCATACTAACGAAATGTCCCCCTTCAGGACAGGCATACTGAAGTAACTCACACAACTTAAAAAATACATGACCATCTTTGTTTATTTTTAGTTTTCTTTTTTATCAACCAAGTGTAAAAAGAATTGAAGATGATATTCAAAAAAAAGCTTATCCGATAAATCTGTAAAATGAATCACATAAATGATTAAGCAGAAAAACTCTGAAAAATTAATCTACCATAAGATTGGCACTAAAAAGGAACCTCATTTTTATAAAAAGAGAGAGAGAAAAGTAAAAGTTAAGTTATTTTAGGCAATGTAAAAAGATATTCTTTTTAAAAGAAAGCAAACTATAAACAATGGAAGAAGTATTGTGTGTTCTAATCGCAATAAAGACGTACAACCCAATAAAAAAATTAAATCTCATAAAACTAAACAATGTGATCTTCTCATTGCAGGGGGGGCAGCTGTCGGTTTAACCCTAGCGATAGCACTCAAGCAAACAGCCCCTACTCTGAAAATAAAAATCGTTGATGCTGCTCCACAAGGAGATACCCCTGCTTCTAACATACGAACCATTGCCCTTGCTGCTGCTTCTATTCGTATGTTAAAACAATTACAATGTTGGGAACCTATAAAACCCTATGCACAACCCATTCATTCAATGATCATCACAGATGCAAGCACTAGTGATCCTGTCAAACCCACCCTTTTAACCTTTGAAGGCGACATTACCCCTGGTGAGCCCTTTGCTGCTATGGTAGAGCATAGAGAACTCATCAACACTTTAAAAAAACGTGTCAAAGATCTCAATATCCCTGTTATTACAAACACGCGTGTCATTGATTTTCATCAAGAACACCAACATACAACCGTCACTTTAAATAATGAAGAGGTTTGGCAAACAAAATTGCTTATTGCAGCTGACGGAGCCCATTCGAAATTACGCCAAAAAGCTGGTCTGAAAAATTTTTCTCATCCCTATAAACAAACAGCAATCATCTGCACAGTTGAACATGAAAAACCCCATAATGGTCAAGCAATTCAACATTTTTTACCTGCCGGTCCTTTTGCTCTTCTCCCTCTCAAAGGCAACCGATCCGCCATTGTGTGGAATGAAGATCATAAAACTGCGCAATATTATCTCAAAGCTGATGCACTTATTTTTGAAACAGAACTCGAAAGACGCATTGGCCATCGGTTAGGCAAACTCTCTTGGGATGGCGAACGTCAAGCTTTTCCTTTGAGTCTTTCTTTAACACGTCAATGCGTTAAACCACGTTTTGCTCTCGTTGGCGATGCCGCCCATACCATCCACCCCATTGCAGGACAAGGACTCAATTTAGGATTACGCGATAGCGCTGCCCTCGCTGAAGTGATTATTGAAACAGCACGACTAGGTCTTGACATTGGCTCCCTCACGGCTTTAGAGCGCTATCAAAGCTGGAGACGTTTTGAAATTGTCCGTATGGCTTTAAGCAATGATTGGCTTAATAAACTCTTTTCTAATGATAGCCTTCTTTTACGGATGCTCCGCGATACCGGCCTTGGAATCATTAATCAAGCGCCAAAAATAAAAAAATACTTCATTCAAGAAGCTGCCGGACTCACTCCAAATGCCCCACGTCTTCTACACGGCTTCCCACTTTAAGAAAAAATTCATACTATTTTACAACCTTTGCCTTCCTCCTTCAAAGAACAAAAAATTCCTATCTCATCCAATCTGTTTACAAACCGGATTCCTGTCGAGTAATTTTTTCTTGACTTCCTCCTCCCATATTTCACTCAACATAAGACTCGACAAGCAAGCTACATTATGAGAATATTCACTACGCACTGAAAAAAACGTTTAATGTCTCAAAGAGGTTGTTGCTTTATATCACCACACTTTAAAAGAAGCCATTTCACGGCATAATAAAATAAACAAGATTTTTTAGCACACAACACTTTTATTTATAATAATAAGTTCATTGTTCTCATATTGAGTGAGAAATCTAAAGATCATAAAATACCCTTATTTCAAATCTCTCTACATGTTGAAGCAATCAAAATCATTCGCTTGCACATCACAAGCGAAAGTGTCGTATAAATAAAAACAATTAAACAAAGCGACAAAAGCCTCCCTCTCTCAAGAACTAAGGACTTTAGCAATATTGGAGGCGAGTAAAGTGTATAAGGATGCCGGCTTATACTTTTTATTGAAGTAAAAATGGTGGTGTACAATGAATTTTATATGATCATAGGGGCTTTTACGTTATACTATTCACGAGAAGCACCATAAAATAAGCTTAGTTGCATTGAAAAACTTTTCTTTTAAAAAAGCGCGTAAATTGGAAACACAAATGTATTCCATTTGGGGCATTCTGTTTCTCAGACTAACCATCTAACAACTTATTGTGGAATACCACACGATTTTAGAAAAAAATATTCTGATATATAACAAAGTGTTCTGTACTCTATACCATCACACACAATTGTAAACCTGCATACCTCCCCTATTTCACACCATAAAAGAAAATAAACCGCAATAGAAATGATCCAATCCTTTTATTTTCAAATACACTCTTTATTCATTATTCATAAACGCCCATAAATGAATTTTAATCACAAACGCTCAGAAATATGTCATAAATTCTATAAAACCCATAACAGCCATAGAAATTTTCCATTTTCTACACACTCACTCATCTCAACTAACGATAAATAAAGTAAATGCCTCATATATAATCTTACAGAAAAAAGCCCAAACAAAATCTATAACATCAGGCTTGTTCTACAGAACAGTATTTCAAAAATATAAGTATGCTAATTTATTAACATATTAATTGATAAAATTATCATTTTACATATTGAGTTAAAATCCCTATGCAATAAATTATTCTCATTTCGACCATTTTTGTAAATAATCAATAAAACTCTTTATTTACATAGACTAAAAAGAGCAACGTTAATGAAACGATAAAAAGAAGTAAAATACCCCCCTCTCTCAAATGCCAAAAGCAATTACAATATTTCAACCTGGCATCATCATTATGCTTGCCAGATTATGACAACAAGACCTTTGCATTTAAATAAATTGTTCACGCTCCCTATTGTTGTATTTGGTAACTCAATACTTCAATATATTTGTTCAGTATGTTTATACAATCAAATTACCCAAAAGAGCATACTTCTTGCATTTACATTCCTTAGTATTCCCTTATCTTGTGAATATCGCACACGTGTTACGTTACTTCGAGTTCATCAAGTGTATACCCATTCTCCAACCACTCTTTAATCCACTTAGGTCTACGTCCACGCCCATTCCATAATTCCCATTGGTTATTGGGATTTCTATAATGGCGCTCTTTGCTCACAAGATCAGCGATATCAATTCCATGGGCATTAGCAATTTCAAGAATTTTTCGTCGCGCATTTTGCTTTTCCTTTGCTTGCCGTTTTTTTAATTCCACATCGATTTGTGTACGCATCTCTTGTAGCTCATCAAAATTCATATTCTTGAGATCATTCACCTTAATTACTCCCCTTGCAAAAAAGAATTTCTTTTTGCCATATTTTAAACACAATTATAGACAATTTTTGTCCATTTATTATCGAAATTAAAATTACGATACATATATCACTTTGACGGAGATGTGCTTTGAGCCACAAAGAACTGTTTATTGGTATATCAACCACCACCACTGCATCTTTTTTCAGTTCAATTACTGGAACTACTAAATGCAGTGCTCAAACACCATCACACCTCTCTGACTCTCATGAATCAGTAGTCAAAAGTAAATATAAATCGTCACTCTATAAATTATGGCAATACGCAACAAAGAACAAGCCCTCTCTGTATAATGATAGTGTAGTTCATTATAACAGTAAAACCTCCCCTTACACACAACGGCTTTTTACTTCGTATAAATTTTTTTTGAAAAAATTTTTGCAACTAGAGAATTATATAAAACAAGCAGCTTCAATACAGTATCAAAGATTATTATTTTTTAAAAGCAGCGCCTTTTTTCGTGATTCCAATAATATTGGTTGGCGTAATGTGCTCTATTTTATTCAACACTTGTATCTTGTTGGTTGGATATTCGCATATATTAGAAATCTTCTTAGAAGAAAACAAAGCAATAATCACAAAGAATATTCTAAGCTAAACAATCTCATTCTGCAAATTTATACAATCAAAAGACAACGAGAAAAAGCACCACAAAGAATTAGCATTTGTATTAATAAAATTCTTCGTAATAAGGTGTATTGCTAATGATTGTTCCAGATTTCACATTTTTTGCTGCTGCATACATATCCAATACGCCCCCCATAGCATTTTCAGTTATCGCCAAACAAGAAGAGCGGGACAATGTCTATGTAACAGATGATAAAGATAACTTCTTCTATCAATCATCTCAGCTTAAGGAAACAATCGCAACAGCTGAACAGAGTGAACATAATTTTAACATAATTTTAGGGCAAATTGGTGTTGGAAATGTGAAATTGTTTTCTCTTTTTGATGCATTTGATTTTTGCAGAAATCTTACAGCTGCACAAAGCGCTTTAACTTACTGCTATGAACAAACAACATCAAAGTGCGTCTTTGAAAAAGCGACTTTGCAGTCTGTGCTGAATTTTTACAATACAGAAAACTCAAGCCACACCCGTATGCAAAAAATTACTTCATATGTTGGAGTAAAAGCTGCTGTACGAGGAAATGAAGACTTGCAGGAGCCTGTAAAGCTTAAAAAAGAAGAACCAGAACAGACAACTAAAGTAGATTCTCTTTCTCTCTCTTCAAAAGGAGAAGAAGATGCATTTACACATAAAGAAAGTAGCGCCCGCGATGCTTTTTCAGCTGAAGATTTTTCTTCATCGAGAAGATCGCAGAGTGAAGACTGATATTTTCACGAAACTCCAGAAATTTGATAGGATATTATAATGAAAGGTAGATAAGAAAATGTTAAAGCTCTAATTAGTAAGATTGAACAAAATCTCTTCTAATTGAGGGCAAAGATAATGAAAATGATAGAACAAAACAGCGTTGATATAGCATTTAGTCAAAAAGCAGCACGTGAGATTACAGTCGTGATGCTTTCAGAAAGAGAATGGTATTTCACGTTTATTTCCGACGATCCAATCACCGGAAAGCCAAATAAATATACGTTACTTACACAAAGAGGAAAACTAAGAACTTGGGCTGATCCAAAATATCTTTTTAAGTTTCTTCATGAACGAGGGGTCATTTGTGGGAGTTTTAATCTTAATCAGGGTAAAGAACATGAAACAATTAAATATTCTTCACACAACAGCTCGTAATAAAATTGCTGCATTTTCTGCAGCTTTAACTGTGTTTTTTATGACAAATCCTACATGTGTCCAAGCAGCAGGTTTAAGTACTGCAAAAAAAGCTTTAGAGGAACTCCAAAAAGATTTAAAAGCGATTATCCCTCTTGCTGCTGCCGTAATACTTTTGTGCTTAGCAATTGCTTATGCAGGGCGCTATATCGGAAAAGATACATTCGTACGATGGGCAATCGGGGTCGTTATCGCTGGTTCAGCAGCTGAACTTGCCAATTTATTATTTAAACCAAACTGATAAATATTTTAGACATAAAATATTTCTTTTAGGAAATAAGAAGATTAGATTTCTGTGTTTTTATTTAGCACAATAAAAACTATATCGAAAAAAGAAATTATTTATACTAACTGTAATCTAAATTGAGATAAACAATATGAAACAATCAAATACCCTTCAAACAATAATTAGAAATAAAACTACTAAAGTCTCTGCAGCTTTAACTGTATTTTTTATGGCCAATCCTGTGTTAGCCCAAGCAGTAGTTTTAACTCCTGCAGACAACGCTTTAAAAGCGCTCCAAAAAGACTTGAAAGATATTATCCCCATTGCTGCTGCCGTTATACTTTTGTGCTTAGCAATTGGTTATGCAGGGCGCTACATCGGAAAAGACACATTTGTACGGTGGGCAATTGGTGTCGTTATCGCTGGTTCAGCAGCTGAACTTGCTGGTTTATTATTTAAACCGAACTGATAAATATATTAAATACGAAATGTTTATTTGTGAAAAAAGAATTTTAGACTTTAATACTTTTATTGCACATCAATAAAATTATTCCTTAATTTTATGGGAAAACTACTTACGCCTAATACAATGTGATAAGGTTGAACAATATGAAAAAATTAATCAATTTTCAATTGAACGATAATAATAAAATTACGGCAATCTCTGCAGCTTTAACTGTATTTTTTATGGCCAATCCTGTATATGCTCAACAATTAACAACTGCAAAAGGTGCTTTAGAAAAACTCCGAGATGACTTAAAGCTACTTATCCCTATTGCTGCTGCTGTGATACTTTTGTGCTTAGCAATTGGTTATGCAGGGCGCTACATCGGAAAAGATACATTTGTACGGTGGGCAATCGGGGTCGTTATCGCTGGTTCAGCAGCTGAACTTGCTAAAATGTTGTTCCAAAGCCCATGAAAATGACTATTAAAGTCATGCAGTATAAAATGTCTTTTTATTCTAAAGAGAAATCTAAATTGAGATAAACAGTATGAAACAATCAAAAATTCTTCAAACAATAATTCGAAATAAAATTACTAAAACCTCTGCAGCCTTAACTGTATTTTTTATGTCCAATCCTGTGTTAGCCCAAGCAGTAGTTTTAACTCCTGCAAAAACTGCTTTAGAGGCACTCCAAACAGACTTGAAGGTGATTATCCCTATCGCTGCTGCTGTTATACTTTTATGCTTAGCAATTGGTTATGCAGGACGCTACATCGGAAAAGATACATTCGTACGGTGGGCAATCGGTGTTGTTATCGCAGGTTCAGCAGCTGAACTTGCCAATTTATTATTTAAACCTGTATAAATCTTTTGGAATATGAAATATTTTTTGTAAAAGAAACTTTGGATTTCAATGCCTTCATTACGCATCAATGAAATTGTTTCTTATTTCGTAGAAAAATATTTATGATAAATCAATGAAACTAAATATGAGAAAATTAACTAATTTCCAGAAAAATAATAATCAAATTATCACAATTTCTGCGGCTATAACTGCATTTTTTATTAGCAATCCTGTGTATGCTCAAGTAAAATTACAAAATGCAAAAACTGCTTTAGATGCTCTGCAGGATGATCTTGTTAAAAATATTATTCCTGTTGCTGCTGCTGTTATACTTTTGTGCTTAGCGATTGGTTACGCAGGGCGCTACATCGGAAGAGATACATTTATACGGTGGGCAATTGGCGTTGTCATCGCTGGATCAGCAACCCAGCTTGCTAAGCTGTTATTCACAGGTGCAGTTAATTAAAATTAAAGATGACAACTATAATACAAAATGTTATTTATAATCTTAATGAGAGAAATATGCGAAAATTAATTAGCCTTAAATCAAATAGTAATAACAGAATTGTTGCAATTTCTGCAACTATAATTTCGTTTTTTATAACGCATCCTACATATGCAAAAATAGAGAATGCTAGTAAAGCTTTACAGGCTCTGCAAACAGACCTTACTACCAATATTATTCCTGTTGCTGCTGCTGTTATACTTTTGTGCTTAGCAATTGGTTATGCAGGACGCTACATTGAAAGGGATACATTTATACGATGGGCAGTCGGTGTTATCATTGCTGGCTCAGCAAGCCAACTTGCTACAATGCTATTTACAGGTAAACCATAAGTAATTATAATACAAAACGTTTTTAATGTAAAAACTCATCTAATAATTATTAACATAGCAAAATTCTATTCCGTCTATGATAGAAATACAAAGCATTCATAAAAATTTAATAAGAGTACAGTATGCAAAAACTAATTAATCTCCAATCAAAAAATAACAACAGAATCATTGCAATTTCTGCAACTATAACTGCGTTTTTTATAACGCATCCTGCATATGCAAAAATAGAGCATGCTGGAAAAGCTTTAGAGGCTCTGAAAAAAGACCTTATTGATATTATTCCTGTTGCTGCTGCTGTTATACTTTTGTGCTTAGCAATTGGTTATGCAGGGCGCTACATTGAAAGGGATACATTTATACGATGGGCAATCGGCGTTGTCATTGCTGGCTCAGCAAGCCAACTTGCTACAATGCTATTTACAGGTAATGCATAAGTAGTTATAATACAAAACGTTTTTAATGTAAAAACTCATCTAATAATAAGAGTAAAATATGCAAAAACTAATCAACCTTCAATCAAAAAATAACAACAGAATCATTACAATTTCTGCAACTATAACTGCGTTTTTTATAACGCATCCCGCATATGCAGAAATAAAGAATGCTAAAAACGCTTTAAATGCTCTGCAGGATGATCTTGTTAAAAATATTATTCCTGTTGCTGCTGCTGTTATACTTTTATGTTTAGCAATTGGTTACGCAGGACGCTACATTGAAAGGGATACATTTATACGATGGGCAATCGGTGTTGTCATCGCAGGTTCAGCAACCCAACTTGCTAAAATGCTATTTACAGGTCAACCATAAATTAGTATAATACGTAATGTTTTTAATATTCGTCGATTATAGATTTTTACCAGTAATAATGTCGCTCATACTACGAAAAAAGGAATATTATTTATAGCAACTTTAATTAAAAGGGGATAAAAGATATGAAGCAATTAAATACGCTCAAATCAAAAGTATGTAAGATTAGTGCTATTGTTATCACTTCAGTTATGTTATTAATAACTCAATCTGCATATGCTCAGACGGAAACAAAGAGTTTAGATGTTTTCATAGGGATGCAATATGGATTAAGTATAATTATTCCTGTCGTTGCTGCTATCATTCTTTTATTACTTTTGCTTATTTATATATTTCGCATCATCGCAAGAGCTACATTTATCCGATGGGCATTTAGTGTCATTATTGCTGGTGCAGCTTTCTATATTAGCCACATATTATTTCACCTCCAGTGACGAGAACATCCCATGAAATCGCAAGAAAAAAATTTTCCCTTATTTAAGGGAGCAACACGTGTTCCAACTATATGGGGTGTCCCCATGATGCCGTTTATTGTTATGCTTATGATGGTTGCTGTTATTGCTATGACAATAAATATCTTTTTGTGGATTATAGCGCCACCATTATGGTTTATTATGGCGCAAATTACCAAAAACGATGATAAAGCGTTTCGTATCTGGTGGTTATGGATTGATACCAAATTTCGTAATCGCAATAAAGGTTTTTGGGGTGCATCAAGTTATAGTCCCTCTAATTATAATAAAAGGAGATAAGTATGACAGCTGTTGAAAGCAGCAAACGTCTTATATCAGAGACACCTGTAAGTCTGTTCCTTCCTTATTCACATCACATTACAGATACGATTATCTCTACTAAAAGTGCGGAATATTTATCGATTTGGAAGATTGACGGACGCTCGCATCAAAGTGCTTCAGAAGATGATATTTTTCAATGGATAAAAGAGCTTAACAATACTCTACGGGGTATTGCATCGGCTAATTTATCATTTTGGACGCATATTGTGCGCCGCCGTGTTTATGAATATCCTGATTCAACATTTGATCAAATGTTTTGCTATCAACTTGATGAAAAATATCGGCAAAGCTTTACTGGTTATAATTTGATGGTCAATGATTTATATCTGACTATCATTTTTCAACCGATAGCGGATAAAATTATGTCGTTCTTTTCTCAACATGAACGTGAAACGCTTGATCAAAAAAAGATGCGACAAGATTCATGTATCAAAGAACTCAATGACATCAACCGTACTTTAGGGCAATCTTTAAATCGTTACGGTGCAGAACTTCTTGGTGCTTACGAAAAAAATGGGCATGCTTATTCTTCTGCACTTGAGTTCCTTGGAATGCTTGTCAATGGCGAATATCGCCCTATGCCAATTTGCCATGACCGTTTTTCCGACTATATGTCTATCAATCGACCTTTTTTCTCAAAATGGGGTGCTCTTGGTGAACTGCGAACAACCAGTGGAATGCGTCGATTTGGAATGCTGGAAATTAAAGAATATGATGCAACAACCAAACCAGGACAATTAAATGTTTTGTTGGAAAGTGACTTCGAGTTCGTATTGACGCAGAGCTTTTCGGTGCTCTCCCGACATGCTGCTAAAGACTATTTACAACGGCATCAGCGTAATCTTATTGATGCACGAGATGTGGCAACGAGCCAAATTGAACAAATTGACGAAGCACTAAACCAGCTTATCAGTGGGCATTTTGTCATGGGAGAACATCACTGCACATTGACTATCTATGGTGATACAATTCAGCAAGTTCGCGACCATATGGCCAAAGCAAGTGCAGCATTACTAGACGTTGCGGTACTGCCCAAACCTGTAGACTTAGCGATAGAAGCTGGCTATTGGGCACAACTTCCTGGCAATTGGAAATGGAGACCACGTCCTGCTCCGATTACATCATTGAACTTTTTATCATTTTCATCTTTTCATAATTTTATGTCAGGAAAACCCACTGGCAACCCATGGGGACCAGCCGTCACAATTCTTAAAACAATCAGTAAAACACCGCTTTATTTCAATTTTCATGCCTCCAAACTTGAAGAGGACTCGACAGATAAACGTTTACTTGGTAATACCGCACTTATCGGACAATCTGGTTCCGGTAAAACCGTGTTACTCGGCTTTTTGTTAGCACAAGCACAAAAATTTAAGCCGACAACTGTTGTTTTTGATAAAGATCGTGGCATGGAAATTGCCATTCGGGCTATGGGTGGAAAATATTTAACATTCAAGCCAGGCAGGAGAAGTGGTTTCAATCCTTTCCAACTCCCACCCACACAAGAAAATCTTATTTTTCTGAAACAATTTGTTAAAAAATTGGCAGAAGCTGGTGGTGAGGTCACGCATCACGACGAGGAAGAAATTAACAAAGCGGTTATGTCTGTTATGAGCAGTAACATTGACCAATCACTCCGTCGTTTGTCCTTTCTGGTACAATTTTTACCAAATCCGCGTTTAAGTGATTATAATGCTCATCCTTCTGTTCATGCTCGCTTACTAAAATGGTGTGAAGGTGGTGATTATGGATGGTTATTTGATAATCCCCATGATGCTCTTGATCTCTCAACACATCAAATCTACGGCTTTGATATCACGGAATTTTTAGATAATTTTGAAACTCGCACTCCAGTGATGATGTATTTGCTTTACCGCACAGAAGGCATGATTAGCGGACAGCGATTTATGTATATCTTTGATGAGTTTTGGAAGCCTTTGCAAGATCCGTACTTTGAAGATTTAGCGAAAAATAAACAAAAGACTATCCGTAAACAAAATGGTATTTTTGTTTATGCAACACAAGAGCCTAGCGATGCCTTGGAAAGTAATATTGCTAAAACACTCATTCAACAGTGTGCAACTTACATTTTTCTAGCCAACCCCAAAGCAAACTATGAAGATTATACAAAAGGCTTTAAACTAACAGATACCGAATTTGAACTCGTTAAAGGACTTGGTGAGTTTAGTCGCCAATTCCTCATTAAGCAGGGCGATCAATCTGCACTTGCAGAACTGAATCTTGGTAAATTCCATCTGACACGCGATGGAAAAACCATCGAACACGACTTTAGTGACGAGCTCTTGGTATTATCAGGTACACCTGATAACGCAGAATTAGCCGAAAGCATTATCGCGGAAGTTGGTGATGATCCAGCAATATGGTTACCAATTTTCTTACAGCACGCAAAAAATGACAGGAGGGAAACATGAAAAAAAAGGTCATTTCAATAGCAGTTGTAATAACTTTAGGGATTTCAAACCCAGCAATGGCCTGGGTTTGGGGCGCTGGAGCGGCGGATTTGGGAGCATCAATTCCAACGACGTGGCCCAATTTTTTTGGGAGCTCAAAAACATCAAAGAAAACACCTCCACAACAAAAGAAAGTGCCACCTGATGCCCCACTTCTCGATATGCTAAAAAAACAACTTGAGGAAACAAAAAAGATACACGAATCTATAACGGGAAGCCAAAAATTCGACACTAAAAAACTTAAAAGTGCACAAACAGATCACAGCAGTTTTTTTCTCAAAAATCCAGAAACGCTCTACAATAGAAATGAATCTTCAGCGCTATCTACATCACTTAAAAAGATTTTAAAAGAAGAAGAAATTCCTATTTCTATCCATGAATCTAGCAGTTTTATCAACGATCGTATCCAATATGCAGCTATCACTGATAAAGCCGTAAGTTTAAAGACTTTTGAAGAAGCAAATAATCGTTTTCAGCAAATTGAAGAACTATTAAATGAAATCAAGACAACAACAGATCTAAAAAGTATTGCTGAGTTACAAGCATATATAATTGGAATGCTCGCTAAGCTACAAAATGAAACAGCAAAACTACAAATGGTCGCACATTTACGCAACGCTGAACATGCACTTATCAAACAGCAGAAGGACAAACATAACATAAAAATTTTAAATAGTAAAAACACGAAAATGCCTACCATAAGATTTATTAGATAAAGCTTTTTGTAACAATATTTTGTATATTATTTTTCTTGTATGCTCGTAAAAAGCAAAAGTTAATGCATAATATTCAGTTATCTCTCATAAACTGAAAAGGTCTACGAAATTTAATTCCATCCTAAAAAAATCAACGAAAAGTGCTTAAAAATCATATAAAAAATTGAAAATTCGTTAAAGAGGAATTTCATGAAATTTACAGTTTTCGCGCAACTTTTCAATAAAGTTGATC
>NZ_JBHINI010000040.1:0-5244 GCF_042194935.1 Bartonella sp. CL71SXKL
CTAGCTATTTTGGTGGTGGCGCTAGTTATGAGAATGGAGAATGGGTTGCCCCCACCTTCAAGCTTAAAACTGTCAATTCTGATGGTAGTGCTGGTGAGGAAAAGGTTTACAATAGTGTATCGGAAGCATTTGCTGGTGTTGCGAGTTCTATTACGAATGTTCATAATGATGTGACCAATGTAGTCAGTGATAGCCTTGCGAAGCAGGATGAAAAGACGAAAGTTATCAATATTGGTAAAGAAGTAGAAGGTACAGAACTCAATATCGCAAATAAGGAGCAGGCAGATCGGACACTTTCAGGTGTTAAGGCAGCAACGAAGAATAATGAAGCGGTTAACAAAGAGCAACTTGATCAAAGTTTAGAGAAGCTTTCTAGCAGCCTTCAGTCTGATGATTCAGCTGTTGTTCATTACGATAAAAAAGATGGTGATAATGGCAGCATTGATTACACGAGTGTAACTTTAGGAAAAGGTAAGGATGCAGGACCAGTTGCACTTCATAATGTAAAAGATGGTACCATTGCTGAAAATTCACATGATGCAATTACGGGTAGCCAGATAAACACGATTTCTCAGGATTTAGCCAAGTTTTTTGGTGGTGATGCAAAATTTGTTGGCGGTACGTTTACAGGACCAACCTACAAGTTATCGAAGGTTGATGCAGATGGTAATATAACAGACAGTTCTTTTGAAAATGTTGGTAGTGCATTTACTGGTCTTGATGATAATATCAAGAATGTGAATGCGCGGATTAAAGAAGTCTCTGAAGGGGTAGCGCAGGATTCCTTAAATTGGAGCGAGACTGCACATGCGTTTGTCGCGCGTCATGAGAAGAAGCAAGAAGAAAAAGGCAGAGCTGTAAGGACACAAGAAAACAGTAGAATTACGTTTCTAGCAAATGGTGAGATTAGCGCTAAATCAACAGATGCTGTAACGGGTAGTCAGCTTTTTGAAACGAATGATAAGGTTATTACTTATTTAGGGGGCAATGCAGCTTTTAATAATGGTGCGTTTACAGGGCCAACCTATAGTTTATCGGAGATTGATAAAGATGGTAAGATAACAGCCAAACCTTTTACCAATGTTGGTTCAGCTTTTGAAGGACTTGATACAAATATCAAGAATGTAAATCAGAGGATTAAGGAAGTTTCTGAAGGAGTCGCACAGGATTCCTTGAATTGGAGTAATGAAGCCAATGCGTTTGTAGCTAAGCATGGAACGGAAGGAAGCAATAGCAAATTGAAGTTTCTATTAGATGGAGAAATTTCTAAAGGTTCGACAGAAGCGATCACGGGCAATCAGCTTTATTCAATGAATCAGACATTTGCGACCTATTTTGGTGGAGGTGCAGGTTATGATAAAGATGGACAATGGAAAGCACCAAGTTTTGTGATCAAGAAAGTTGATGCGGAAGGTAAAGAAAGTGAGGAAAGCTACAATAGTGTAGCGGAAGCATTTGCTGGTGTTGCGAGTTCTATCACGAATGTTCATAATGATGTAACGAATGTTGTCAGTGATAGCCTTGCCAAGCAGGATGAAAAGACAAAAGTTATCAATATTGGTACAGAAGTAGAAGGTACAGAACTCAATATAGCCAACAAGACTGGTACGGATCGGACTCTTTCAGGTGTTGGTGAAGCAACAAAGGATAATGAAGCTGTTAACAAAGGTCAGCTTGATGCAAGTCTGAAGGAACTTTCCAGCAGCCTTCAGTCTGATGATTCAGCAGTGGTTCTCTACGATAAACAGGCAGATGGTAAAACTGATTATAGCAGTGTGACTTTAGGTAAAGGTAAGGATGCAGGACCAGTTGCACTTCATAATGTTGCCGAAGGTAATATTGCTAAGGATTCAAGGGACGCAATTACAGGTGGTCAGCTTTATTCCTTAGGGGACAATGTTGCAACTTATTTAGGTGGTGGCGCTGAATATAAGGAAGGTCAATGGAGTGCTCCAAGCTTTAAAGTTAAAACTGTCAAAGGTGATGGTAGTGATGTTGAAGATAAGGAATATAAAACTGTAGCGGAGGCATTGGCTGGAGTTGGTGCTTCCATCACCAATGTTCGCAAAGAGATTAACAATGAAATTACTAATGTTGTCAGTGATAGCCTTGCCAAGCAGGATGAAAAGACAAAAGTTATCAATATTGGTACAGAAGTAGAAGGCAGTGAAATCAATATCGCAAATAAAGACAAAGGGGATAGAATACTTTCCGGTGTGAAGGAAGCAACGAAGAATAATGAAGCAGTCAACAAAGAGCAACTTGATAAAAGTTTAGAGAAGCTTTCTAACAATCTTCAGTCTGATGAATCGGCTGTTGTTCACTATGATAAAAAAGATGGTGATAATGGCATCACTAATTATGCGAGTGTGACTTTGGGTAAAGGTAAGGGTTCTGCATCTGTTGGTTTGCATAATGTTGCCGAAGGTCAGATTAGTGAGAATTCGCATGATGCGGTTAATGGCGGTCAGATTTCTAAGGTTTCTCAGGATATTGCGGAATACTTAGGTGGAGGTACAAGCTTTAAAGATGGTACTTTCACGGGTCCAACCTATAAATTATCCAGTGTTGATGCAAAAGGCGAGGAAGTAGAAAAATCCTATAGTGATGTTGGTTTAGCCATTGAAAGCATTGATACGAATTTCAAGAATGTAAATAGCAACCTAACGAATAAGTTTAATGAACTTACTGAAAACATCACGAATATTACTCAGGAAGTTCAAGGCGATGCGCTGTTGTGGGATAAGGACGCAGAGGCATTTGTAGCGACGCATGGAGAGAAGGAAAGCAAGAGTAAGATTACATCACTTGCAGCTGGCTCTATAGTATCAGGCTCGAGTGATGCGATTACGGGTGGACAGATTTATGATCTGCAAAAACAGTTTGCTGGCTATTTTGGTGGAGGTGCTGGTTATAATGAGAAAGGCGAATGGCAAGATCCGGATTTCCAAATTCAGACTTTCAGCAATGATGGTACGAAAGGTGATAAGAAGAGCAGTAATAATGTTGCAGGTGCGTTTAATGACATTAATGACAGCATGAGCACTATCAACGCTCGTATTAAGGAAGTTTCAGAAGGAGTTGCACAAGATTCTTTATCATGGAGCAAGGCTGATGGTGCTTTTGTCGCCTTGCATGGAGAAAAAGATGGTGCAAAGACAAACAGCAAGATTAAGTTCCTTGCGGCAGGAGATATTACGAAAGAATCGACAGATGCAGTCAATGGCTCCCAACTTTATTCCTTAGGAAAAGATCTTGCATCGTACTTAAACGGTGATGCTAAGTATGAGAAAGATCAATGGTTGTTGCCTAGATTTAAAGTTACACACCTTAAAGAAGATGGCACATCAGAAGAAGCTGAGTACGATAGTGTTTCAGAAGCTCTTTCAGGTGTTGGTAATTCTTTCACGAATGTGGTTAAAGACTTTAATGACAAAGTCACGAATATTACTCAGGAAGTTCAAGGCGATGCGCTGTTGTGGAATAAGGACGCGGAGGCGTTTGTAGCGACGCATGGAGGAAAAGACGGTGAGAAGACCAACAGCAAGATAACGTCGCTTGCAAATGGTGACATTACTGCTAGCTCAAGCGATGCTGTAGCAGGAAATCAGCTATATGCTCTAGGTAACAGTGTTGCGCAGTCTTTAGGTGGTGATGCTAGTTATGCAGGTGGCGCTTGGACAGCTCCAAGTTTCAAAGTTAAGACCGTTAATGAGGATGGTACTAAAGTTGAAGAGAAGAAGTATGATAATGTATCGGAAGCATTTGCTGGTGTAGGAACATCTTTTGAGAATCTTCAAAAAGAGTT
Source organism: Bartonella sp. CL71SXKL (assembly GCF_042194935.1). Taxonomy (NCBI): domain Bacteria; kingdom Pseudomonadati; phylum Pseudomonadota; class Alphaproteobacteria; order Hyphomicrobiales; family Bartonellaceae; genus Bartonella; species Bartonella sp. CL71SXKL. Next base: position 3,809 of record NZ_JBHINI010000040.1, read on the forward strand.
CACTCAAAACAACACGGAGGTTACTGAAAATATTAAGCAGAATGCGTTGTTGTGGAGTGATGAAGATAATGCGTTTGTAGCGACACATGGAGAGGGTGCTGGGAAAGGCAACAGTAAAATTAAGTTTCTTTCCAATGGAGAGGTTTCTGCAAGCTCAAGTGATGCGATCAATGGTTCTCAGCTTTTTGATACGAATAAGACTGTTGCATCTTATTTAGGTGGTGGCGCTGAATATAAGGAAGGTCAATGGAGTGCTCCAAGCTTTAAGGTTAAGATTGTCAAAGAAGATGGCAGTGCTGTTGAAGAGCAGAGCTATGATGATGTTGCCAAAGCATTTGCTGGTGTAGGGAATTCATTCACAAATATTCACAAAGAGCTTAAGAATGAGATTAACCAAGTTGTAGGAGATAGTCTTGTTAAGCAAGATGAAAAGACACATGTTATTAGTGTAGGGGGTGAAAAGAGTGGTACAGAAGTTAAGCTTTCGAATATTGATGGTGCTGCACGGATCCTTTCTGGTGTGAAATCAGGAACGCTTTCGGAAGCATCGAGTGATGCAGTGAATGGTTCTCAGCTTTTTGCGACCAATCAAAATGTAAGCAGTGTGTCAAACAATCTTGAAACAACAGCTACGAATATAGCTAAATCTTTAGGTGGTGGCGCTGAATATAAGGAAGGTCAATGGAGTGCTCCAAGTTTCAAAGTTAAGACCGTTAATGAGGATGGTAGTGCTGTTGAAGAGCAGAGCTATGATGATGTTGCGTCTGCCTTTGCTGGTGTTGGTGATTCATTCATGAATATTCATAAAGAGCTTCAGAATGAGATTAATAAAGTTGTAGGAGATAGTCTTGTTAAGCAAGATGATGATACGAAGGTAATCAAGATAGGTGGTGAAAAAGAGGGTAGTGCAATCACAATTGCAAACATGAATGGTGATGCACGTAGTCTCTCTGGCGTGAAAGCTGGAACACTTTCTGAAGGCTCGACAGAAGCAGTGAATGGTTCTCAGCTTTATTCCTTGAATCAGACGCTAGCGACTTATTTTGGTGGTGGCGCTCACTATGAAGATGGTCAATGGGTAGCACCTACTTTCAAAGTTACGACATTTAATGATGATGGTAGTCCAGAAGAGCATAGCTATCCCAATATTGCTGAAGCGTTTGCCGGTGTAAGCAATTCATTTACAAAGCTTCATAATGAGATTTCAGACAATATTGAGCAGAACGCGTTGTTGTGGAGTGATGAAGACAGTGCGTTTGTAGCGCTTCATGGGAAGGGAGATAAAAGAAGTAAGAGCAAACTGAAGTCAGTTTTAGATGGCGATATTTCTGAAGGTTCGACAGAGGCGATTACGGGCAATCAGCTTTATTCCTTGCATCAGACGCTAGCGATGTATTTAGGAGGAGGAGCTAGCTATGAAGGTGGCGAATGGAGGG
>NZ_JBHINI010000041.1:0-4896 GCF_042194935.1 Bartonella sp. CL71SXKL
GAATTGTGACATGGGGAGCAGTAGACCAGCAACGACAGAACAGAAGCAGGTGCAGACAAGCGCCCCTCCTACTTGGATGCAGAATGTCTTTAAGCGTGGGGGTGCAGATGCGTATAACATGTATGACACAGGGATGGGTGGTAATGTTTATGGGGGACCTCGTGTTGCCCCGTTAAGTGCTCCAACTTATCAAGCAATTGGAGGTCTTGGAGCTATTCCTCATCAGTATCAGAATTATATGAATCATTTGATGAATACTCCAACATCGTCTGCGAGAAACCTTAACTGGATTGCATCTGGTGGTTTGATGGGACCGAATTCTCAATTTGATGAGGAACTTAAAGAGGGCTTAAGTGAAATAAGAAATAGTATTAATCGACAGTTTTTAGGTAGTGGTCTTTATGGCTCTAGTGCGCATAACAATGAGTTACAGAGGGGGCTTAATGATGAATTAGCTCGTATCAAGTATCGCCAGCGTGATAGAGATTTACAGCATATGATGCAAGCCAATTCGATGATTGATCAACTGAATGAGAACCGCTTAGGCATGATAGGCAACTTATTCCCCTCTTATAATAACGCATATTCGAATATGTTGCAGGGGTCATCTGTTCTTAATGACTACAATCAACGCCTTGTTGATGCCAATAGAGAACGTTGGCTGGAACAAGACAATAGCGGCTGGAATAGGTTGAATATGCTTATGAACGCCGGTCATGGCTTTGCAAGGAATTACGGCACGACGACGAATAATGTGTCAGAATCTAAGATGCATGGTAACGACCCTTGGCAGAATGCTATGATGGTGCTTTTTGGATTAAAGAAGGCTGCGGAAAAGGCAGCAAATGCTGCCGTTTAGTTTGAATAATCTTAGAAAAAATAAATAGTTAAAGGGAAAGTAATGGTTTTTATAGATTTTGACCCGAGATATAAACATTTCGAACTCAAACGAAAAAAAACGACAACAGAGCGATTGCAGGAAGGAATAGATGAAAGTCAAAGACTGGATAAAGATAGAAAATTACCATTTATTCCTCAAGTACCAGTTCTCCCTAGTATGATTTCTATGAATAATCCATATGATGTGTATCACGGTTCTCTAGTTCCGATAGGCTCTATTTATCCTAATGAGGAAAATAAACCTTCGTTTCCAATTCCAAGAGAAAAAATTCCACCTAGTGTAGGAAATCATGCATCTGTTGTAACAGAACCAGTGACACCACAAGAACAGAATTCTAAACCAGAACCTAGTTTTTGGGATAAACTTTCTCGTTTTTCACAGTCTGATGTTAGTAAAAATATTGATGATTTTCTTATGGGGGCGATAACAGCAAGTCCAAATTCATCTGGATGGCAACTTTTTGCCAAGGGGCTGAAGAACTTGCATGAAGGAGATAAACAAAGAGGGCAGGTTAACCAGACTGTCGAGTATCTAAAATCTAAAGGGTACAGTGAAGAAGAGGCGCGGTTCATGGCACGTAATCCGCAAATGCTTAGTGCGATGCTAACAGGTGGTGATACTCCTAAGTTAAGTCAGGGGTTTCAATGGTATACCAATCCAGAGACTGGTGAACGCGAAATGAGACCGGTAAAGGGGTCTCCACAAGAACTTGAGTATAATCAAAAACTACAATCACAGAAAGAATGGGAGGGTAGAAGGATAAAAAATATGTTCACCACCAAGCAGCAGTTGAGAGCTGGATTAAATGATCTGAAAGCTGCTTTTGAACTCATTCAAACAGGTAAGGCTACAGGATTTAAGGGGTGGTTTACGAAAAAATTTGGTGGAAGTGATGGGTACAAATTAGACAAATTATTGGAGGGAATTAGAGGTGGTGTTCTAAGGACGGTATTTGAGAATCTAAAATCAATGAGTCCTAGCGGAACAGTAGGAACTGGTCCTATATCAAATTTTGAAAGTCAGGCACTATCATCAATGTTTGGTTCTTTGGATGTTGGGCGAGATAAAGAGGGATTGGAGAGAACTTTTGAAGTAATTAAAACAGCATTTGATTTTTTCAATAGGCATAATGACCTTCAACTGTACAACGCATTAACAGGTCAACCTATAGATACGCCTCAAGAAATCTCTGATAAATATTTTGTAGATTCACCTATGTCACAAGGAGGTGGTGCAAATATACCTATAATGAAATGGCAGGAAGGTATCGACAGAGATGATATCACTGTGTTTATAGATGCGTCTACCGGTAAGCGTATTGAAAAGGAAGAGTATTAATGAATACTTATACTAGCATTCCAGAATATGTAACATCTAAAAGTGGAAAACGTTACCGTTTGCGTGTTCTCGATGACAATTCGAGAGGTGGCACTCCAGAATATGTAACATCTAAAAGTGGAAAACGTTATCGTTTGCGTGTTCTCGATGATGCTCCGAATTTTGAAGAAACACCATCACCGCAACATCCCGAAATCACGCAAAGTGAAGCTTTTTGGAACTCTTTAAAGCATGGTTTGAGTTTTAATTTAGATGATGAAATTGCGGGGATCACAGCGGCAGGACGTGATTCTGATGATGAGTTGGCAATAAGTGCTTTTTTGAAGGGGCTTTACAACTATTGGACTGGAGATAAGAAAACCATAGAAAAATATGAGAAAGAAGCTAATAGAATACGTGATTATTATCGTAGGATGAGTGATCAACATTATTGGACTTCTTTTGCTGGAAATGCTTTAGGGTCGGCAATCCCTTCACTTGCGACTTTAGGGGGAGGATTGTTAGCCTCAGGAGCACGCTTTGTAGCGCCTACACTTGCAAGGAATGTGGCGGGGTCAAAATTAGGTCAAGCCTTTTTGAAAGCAGGTCAGTTACCCCCAAGTCGATTTGCAAGTCCATTTTTAGGCATCACGAACAAAACAACATTGCCGCATTTGCTTAAAGTAGGAGCGGCATCTGGAGCATTACATGGCGCAGGAGAAGGCGAAGGACTTGGTAATACACTTACAAGTACGTTATCTGGTGCAGGTTTAGGAGCGGGCGGGGCATTGGTTGGAAGTGCTTTAGGTCATTTGGCTGGTTCTACTGTCGGTGGAATACGAAGACTTCTTTCTCCTTCTCATAAGCAAGGTGTTGCAACAGACACGTTAAGAGCAATCAGTAAACATTTAGGTAAGGAGGCGTCTGAAGAGCTAGGAGAATCTTTTAAAAAAGCAGTTCCTACCGATTACGTAGCTGATCATAGTCCTTTTTTACAGGATCTTGTTTTTGATATCGCGAAAAGAAACCAAGGGGCTTATCTTGATTTAACCAAGAGAGCTGAACAGAGAGCGCTGGGAGGAGGGGAGCGTATTCATCAGGCGGCTGATAAATACTTTGTTCCTCGTCAAAATGTTACAGGTTTAAAAGATGATCTTATCGCGATTAGGAAAGCAGAACCACATACTCTTTACGAAATAGCTCAAAAAACACCAATAGGAGAACAGCATTATGGTGCTCTTAATGAATTAATGAAGCGTCCATACTTCAAACAGGCTTATAAAGGAGGGCTACAGGAATTCACGAGTGGTGGCAAAGAAGTCAGTTCGTTTTCTTCTGAAAAATTTAATCTCCTTAAAGAAAAACCCAACATGGGAGTTCTCCATGAAACGAAGGTTAAACTTGGTCTTATGAGAGATGAAGCCGAGAAGATAGGAGATAATAGTAAAGTTCATACCTTAGTTGGCATTCAGAAAAAGTTATTAGAGCTTATGGATGATATATCGCCTAAATATAAGAAGGCACGATCATTGTATCACCAATATAGTTCACGTTTAGATGCCATGGATGAAGGTTCCAAAATCCTTAGCAAGTCGGTTAATAAGGATGAGTTCAGTAAAATCTTTGATGAATTACCAAAGGCACAACAAGAATACTTTAAAAAGGGTTCAAGGGCAGAACTTTTACAAGGTATGGGTCAAACAAAAGATGAAGTATCCAAGGCAAAGGAGATTTTTGGTACGAATGATCTGTATAAACGATTTGCAAAGATTTATGGAGCCGATAAAGCTTCTGCGGTCAAGAAGGTTGTCGAAAAAGAAGCTAATTATGCAGATTTTTATAACAGAATACCAGGTCGTGTAGCGGATGAAAAGATATCTTTTACGCATAATGTCAGTATGCCAACGGGTAAACGTGATGCAGCTGTACAATTAGCAAAAGCTGCTGGGAAGTCTGCTTGGATTCCTTTCAAAGAGGCGGCGTTTAGAGAGCGTCAACGGATTGAAAAGGATGTTGTCAAATTGTTAACAGGGGGGACACAGATTAAGAATGATCAAATTGTAGCTCTCATTCAACGCATGGTAAACGCGCATCATAAGGGATATGCGACAAAAGAATGGTTCAAAAAGCTTTCTGCTGCTTTGTTTGGAGGTGGGGGAAAAGCCTCAACGGAGGAGTTGAATTTATTGAGTGCATTTGAGTAAGGGAGGAGATTAGGCTATGACCCGTTATAGTCCTGCTATTAATCAAGCGATCCGTCAAGCAGCAGCACGTTATGGTTTGCCAGAGAGTTATTTATACCGTGTTGCGCAAGTGGAAAGTGGTGGGAATCCGAATGCAAGGAATCCCCGCTCTTCTGCTGGTGGGTTGTATCAATTTATAGACAGCACCGCCAAACAATATGGTTTGCAGGATAGGTTTGACCCCATGCAAGCGGCAGATGCCATGGGGCGGTTGACACTTGATAATCGCAATCATTTAAGCCGTCTGTTGGGAAGAGCGCCTAGTGAAGCGGAGTTGTATTTAGCCCATCAACAAGGTGCAGGAGGAGCCGCGCGTCTTTTGCAAAATCCCCATGCCAATGCGGCGCAAATTGTTGGCAGCAATGCGGTTGGCTTGAATGGTGGAAACAACGCTATGCGTGCAAGTGATTTTGTCAACCGTGTATTACAGATGTA
>NZ_JBHINI010000042.1:0-1683 GCF_042194935.1 Bartonella sp. CL71SXKL
AGTTATGATATTAAGAGCGTACGGAAAGAGGCAAGGCAAGCAGCTGCCGTTGGTCTAGCAGTATCCAACCTACGTTACTTTGACGAGCCAGGATCTTTGAGTGTCTCATTTGGTAGCGGCACATGGCGTGGACAATCCGCATTTGCCCTTGGTGCTGGTTATACATCTGAAAACGGAAAAATCCGCTCTAATCTCTCTGCCACGAGTGCTGGTGGTCATTGGGGCATAGGTGGTGCAATTACTCTGAAAATAAAATAATACGAACAACGAAAACAAAACATCCACCCTTATTTATTGAAATAAGGGTGGATATTTTTTTTACAGACGCACAGTATTTATCTAGAGATAAGCATAATATTTGATGAGGCTATAAACTGTGAGGTTTTATAGAAGATTTTTCTATATTTTGTTGAAAAAAGATCACAGTAGAATCCATATTGCTAAAAAGTTATATTTTTATGTTGCTATTTTCATGAACAGCCTATAGCAATATGGGAGTGTATATTAGTAAGACTCATTTTGATGAAATAACTTTCAAAGGGGGAAAAGTAGTGCGTAAAGATAAAAGGTACATCACGGGACCGCGCATATATCATTATATGATATATTAAAAAGAAAAAATCCAACTAAAAAGCCAGTTATCCAAGGAAAACTATATTCCAGACATATTACAATTTCTTTTTACTTTACTTATTATTAACAAAACCATGCTTTCTAATAAAAATAAAGTCTATAATTAGGAAAATACATATTAAAACCTAGTACAAAGGATTTTATAGTAACCACTACCAAGTAAAATGTAATATTAAATATAAAGACCCCTTTTTAGTTAGAAAAAAAGCACACTAAAAAACTTAGACTCTAAATGTGTCATCTTTATGTCCACAAAACATAATCAAAAAGACAAACATTTAGGTCTCAATACAGAGAGCGCAAACAAAACTAAAGACTCAAAATGTTCACACTCTAAGCAATAATCGTCTACTCTGAATTCCAAAGAGATCAATAATGCTAAAATGTGTCTTTTTTATGTTTTGGAGGTGTTTTTAAGTTTTTTCATTGGAGAGTTTGTTATGAAAAAATTATATGCCCCACAAGCAGCGAGTGAATTAAAACGTTCTCGTTTTTCTTTTGTTAAAGTTCTTTCGTTGGCTATAGCGGCTACATTCTTATCGAATGTTACGCCTGTTTTTTCAGCAAATCCTGATTTTAGAAACACGTTTCTTGAAGGTGTAAAAAGTGCTGGTGTATCTTATCCACAAAGCCTTCTCTCTGTTGCTGGTTTGAATGATTCTGAAGATTATGCAAATTTTTTAACCAAAACCCTTTCTGGTAAGAGAGATAAGAGTCCTATCGTAAATGTTTTGACAGAAGGTAGCCGTTCTGCGCGAGTTGGAAATGTTGGTGATAAGAAAGTGCCACAGCTTACAAGAATAGCGGTTAACGATAAAAGCATGAGTGCGGATAATATTGCTGTGCGAAAATTGCCAAAAACATTTGTTAAAAAAGGGTGGATGCTGCCTGTTGAGGACGATAATAGTGATGATATTTTGCTGTCTGGCGTTAATAGTTTAGCAAGGAGGGTGAGTACGTATGCAAGTAATGATGATATAAAAATAGGAAACAGTCCGAATGCGAATGCCATTAATATTATTGCTATTGGTAACGGCATACAGACATATT
>NZ_JBHINI010000042.1:1783-4583 GCF_042194935.1 Bartonella sp. CL71SXKL
TTCAATGGAAGAGTGTTTATGGTGCCATGAGTGTTGGTAATCTCAGCGAGAAGGGAACGCGACAAATTATAGGGGTAGCAGCTGGTTCTGAACTGACTGATGCAGTAAATGTTGCGCAGATAAAGTCATTACAAAATTACGTAGATAAAGGTTGGCAGCTGTCTGTTGGTGGTGCAGATGCTACAACTATTGGTATAGAGAGCAAGATCGATTTATCAGCGGCAAGTGAAAATCTTCAAATTAGCAAAGGCAAAGATGACAATAATATAAAATTTGATCTAGCCAAGGATATTGCAGTCAATAAAGTAACTGCAGGAAGCAATACCCTAGATGCAACAGGCTTAGTGATTGCCAATGGTCCGAAAATAACCACCGGAGGTATTGATGCTGGAGGTAACAAGATAACTGGAGTGGCAACGGGTACTGAAAGCACCGATGCGGTGAATTTTGCACAGCTAAAAGCAGCACAAGAAGCAGCGGTTATAAAAGGTTTAAAAATTAACACTACTGGCAAAGATTTTGCAGATCCTATAGCTGATGCAGAAAATTCAGTCGCTCTTGGTGCTGGCGCAAAAGCTGATGGCGAATCTGCGTTGGCTCTTGGTTACGGCGCGAAGAATTACGCAGAAAAGGGGATTGTTCTTGGTTACAATGCATCTGCAGCAAAGGAGGCGCTGTATAGTATTGCTATAGGTAGTGAGGCAAAAACGTTTAATCAGCATTCGATAGCTATAGGTACTGAGGCACAGGTAGAGAAGGAGGGGAGCCGTGGTATTGCTATAGGTTATCAAGCGCGGGTATCAAAGGAAGTGGATAGCATTGCTATAGGCTACATGGCTTATGCTTTAGGCAAAGACAGTATCGCGATAGGTTCCGAATATAATGAATCGATTGGGCCAGACGACCATACAATTGCAAAGGCTGATTATTCAACGGCTGTTGGTTCTGTTTCTAAAGCTTTGGAATATGCTACGACTGCTATAGGACATCGTGCAAAGTCAGCCGCAAAGTATGCTACTGCTTTGGGTTTTTATTCAGAAGCAACGGCAGAAGGAAGTGTTGCTCTAGGAAGCGATTCTGTATCTGATAGGGCTGCCTCTGCTTTGGGTTACACTTCTTTGTTGCAGGGTCCTTCACAAAGCGCCGAGGCGCAATGGAAAAGTACGCAGGGCGCAGTTAGTGTTGGTAATTTTGCTAAGGGTATAACGCGACAAATTACAGGCGTAGCAGCTGGTAGTGAACCTACCGATGCAGTTAATCTTGGACAGTTAAAAGATTTGGAAGAAGTTGTAAGAAAAAACGGTTGGAAATTGTCTGTTGGCGGTGAAAATGGCGAGACCGTTCTTATAGACGATGAAGTAGATTTTTCTGCTGGAAGTACAAATCTCACGGTTACAAAGGGCGATAAAGACAATAATATAAAATTTGATCTCGCCAGGAGTGTCATAGTCGATAAAATACAAACAGGAAACAATATCTTAGACGCAACAGGCTTAGTGATTTCTGGTGGACCGAAAATAATCATTTCTGGGATAGACGCTGGGGGTAAAAAGATAACAGGAGTGGCAAAGGGTACTGAAAGCACCGATGCGGTGAATTTTTCGCAATTAAAAGATGTCAAAGAACAAGTAGCAGCCAGTAGCTTCGTTAAACAGAATGTAGAAACGAGACACATCAGTATTGGAAAAGAAACAGATGGTGATAAAATTGATATTGCCAACAACAAAAATGAAAAGCGTACTCTTACAGGTATAAAGAATGGCGCGCTCACAGCAGCTTCAAATGAAGCAGTAAATGGTTCCCAGCTTTTTGAAACAAATAAAAATGTTACGACTGTAACAAGTGATCTCAAAACAGCATCTGAGAATGTAGTCAAATATTTTGGTGGTGGTGCTAGTTATAAAGATGGCATTTGGACAGCCCCTACATTCACGCTTAAAACCTTCGATGCTGATGGTGGATCTAAAGATAAGGATTATCCTGATGTAGCAGATGCACTTGCCGGTGTTGGAAGTTCTATCACGAATGTTCAGAATAAATTGACTGAACAGGTTAATAATGTGATTACCAAAGTGGAAAGCGAGAGCTTTGTTCAGCAAGATAAGACAACGAGTCGTCTCACTATTGGTGCAAAAGTAGGTGGCGCAGAAATCAATATTGCAAATGAAAGCGGTGCTGATCGGATAATTTCTGGTGTTGGGGAAGCAAAGAACAATAATGACGCTGTTAACAAAAGCCAGCTTGATAGCAATATCAAGAATGTCAATGATAATGTAACAAATAAGTTTAGCGAACTTACTAAAAACATAACGAATATTACTCAGCAAGTTAAAGGTGATGCTTTGTTATGGAACGATAAAGCTAATGCCTTTGTAGCACGTCATGAAAAGAGCAAAGAAGAAAAAGGCAGAGCTGTAAGAACACAAGAAAACAGTAGAATTACGTTTCTAGCAAATGGTGAGATTACCGCTAATTCAACGGATGCTGTCACGGGTGGTCAGCTTTATTCAATGAATAAGACATTTGCGACGTATTTTGGTGGAGGTGCAGGTTATGATGAGCAAGGACAATGGAAAGCTCCAAGTTTTAAGGTTAAGACAGTTAAGGATGATGGTAACTCTGAAGAGATAGACTATGGCAATGTGGCGGATGCTTTGGCTGGAGTTGGTAATTCTGTTACGAATGTAAAAAATGAGATCAGCAAAGAGATTACGAATGTAGTGAGTGATAGCCTTGTTAAGCAGGATAGGATGGGTCTTATTACTATTGGTGCGGAAAGAGGCGGCAATAAAATCAATAT
>NZ_JBHINI010000043.1:0-4419 GCF_042194935.1 Bartonella sp. CL71SXKL
TGTGGGTAATCTTTGGCAATTTCGTCGTTATAAAGAATGTCTACTTCACGATCAGCCAATTGATAGCTTGCCATATGATCATTCTCATTGATTTTCTCGGTTGACCAGCCTAAGCTTTTTAAAAGTGCATGAGCACTTTCCATGGTGAGACGATCATCAGTGTCATCCGCTTCCTCTGTCGCCTCAACAGCAATAGTTTTGGAAGCAACAGATGCTGTTTGGGAATCAAGGGACAAAATCGGAGCATTTTTTGGAAAACCCGCTCGATAACCCCGTGCAAGAGTAAGAGCGTTGTCAATCGTATATTTCGTGATACCTTCCACAAAGCTTAAAGAGTTTCCCTTTCTAAAATTCTCTTTATAAAACTTAAGCCTCTCAACATCTCCAATCAGAATAAGCGCAATAAAATGGCGTATTATAAGATCATATTCACTGTCTGAGGGAAAAGCCGCATAATCATAGATGATTTGATTAACATTTTGTCGATCAGCCCAGCACAAAATATCCGCACAGATCTGCTTCAGTTTACCTTCATCAACTTCATTACCAGACACAGTATATATATCTTCTAACTCTTTAAGAACGGTATATTGGGGAGTATTGATGAAAATAGATCGATAAGCTGTAGAAAAACCAAGTGTTGAAAGAGAAACCTTGAAGGTAACAAGCGGTGTCTCTCCGTTTTTATCAAGGTCGTACACTATATTAATGATACGATCTTTCTTTATAAAATAAGCATTGCGATCATAGTTCTTATCGCGATAAACTGTCCAGTCCATCCTTTTTAAGTCTTCAGAAACTGTATTAAGAAAAGACAAATCTTGTAAACTAAGACGATCATCTATGGCTTTTCGCTCATTAAGGATTTTCAGATATTCTTCAGCAAATTGAACGGCCTGGTTAATATATCTCTCTACTTCACTGTCATCCAAGATCTCAGAAATTGTACCTGCTTCTAAAAAACTTTGATAAGATTTCAGGACATCAATTTGACCTGTCAATGCTAAACAAGCCAAATGCCAGACTATACGTATATTGTAGCTATACTTTTGAACACGTGTTTTGCTTTCTATTGATGCTTGTAAATCTTGGGCACGTGCCCACTGTATTATCCGCTCAGAGATTTTGATAAGCTCTTGCTCATCTAATGTCTCTACACAAATATCAATGCCTTTACCAAAACCACTAAAAATCCCCCCCCCTAATCGTATTAAAAGAATTATAAATATTTTTAGGAGAAACGCACCAATATTCCTCACTATAGTGAATACAATTGCAAGCGACAGAAATCATTTCATTAGATATTTCAGCTTCAATACAGACATTGTAATTGTCATGGAGACGTATAAAACCAAAATCAAATTGAATGAAGCGGTCGGGCAAAATCAACCACATTTTTCCAGGCTCCGTAGAAAACCACCCTTGTGTTTTGAGAACGCGCATTGCTGCTGTGAGGCTTATCGAGCGCTGTTTGTTTTTTTTGCGCGTTAGAATATCATCCAACTCCCCATTTTTATAGGCTTGCGCAAAAAAAAGCAGGCGATCATCCGATGTCATTGTTTTATAATATGCAAATTCTGGCACAGATAGTTTTGGAGTAGATCTATCACTCCTTAAAGCCTCCATATCACCAAGTAATGCTTGTGCAACGGCAGAATGATTAGCAGCTTCCTCGCGTAATTTTTGCTCAATATCCTGTGCTTGCGCCCATGCAACCACTTTGTTTAAAGCGGTTGTGATATGGCTTTCGGAAAGATCTGGAGCTTTAACATTAAAATCCTCCTTCGCATAAAACAGCACATCTCCATATTTACGCTGTGATTTTTCACCTCTAGAATATTCCCAGCCAAGACAATAAGCAGCGGTGGTGAGATCAGCCGAAAGCAAAAACTCTTTGCCTCTCTCTCCATAATTTTTTACACCATAGCCAATGCCAATAATGCGATCGGGAAGATGATAATGCGCAAAAGTATCCCCCACGTTATCACGATAAGGCTCCCAGCCCAGTCTTTTTAAAATCTCTGTGACATCTTTGGTTTGCATCATCATTCCCCCAGCATGATCTGTAATTCTTTTACATAAAAATTACTTATGTAATACTTAGGCTCTCTAGAAAGACTATATATTTCCTCACTATCAATTTCACCTCTTCCATAGTTTTTTCCAAAAACTCTTGTAAAAAGGGATAGGTTGCGGAGTGGGAGTGTTCTCAATCTTTTCAATTGGTTGATCACCATCAGGTATCTCAACTCCCACGCTTTCTTTAATTCTTTTGCAAAGGAATTCATAAAAATTACTGGCGTAATATTCGCAATCTTCAGATGGAAGCATGACATAAAGTGGGCATTCACCATCCCGAAACTGCGTATAATCAAAATAAAAAATTTCATCAAAATCAGCGTAACACACGACAAGCTGTTCTGATGTTGCAAAACCATCTCTTCTATCATTTAAGTTTTGGAAAACAATATCACCACCAGGGATATCTGCTCCACACTCCTTATAAAGGCTAAAGATTTCTTCACCACCAATTTCTCCTCCTACATATTTTTTTAAAAAGCTCTTATAAGAAGATGTGAATTGCAAATCGAGAGCTTTCTCCGCCTTTTCAATCCGTAGATCATCAGCCGCATTTTCTTCAGTACGAAAATTGATAATATCATTATATTTATCAACTAATTCTACAACATCATCTAAGGTATAGGTTTTCATAAGTCCTTCCCCCCTAAAAAATATTAACGACGCTTGCATTCTTGAAAAGAAAAAAATAATGGTGGTTTAACATTGCAATTTGAAAGTAAAACCACCATACAAAAAAATCTACTTCAAATTATCTGTAATCCTTTTACAGAGGAATTCATAGAAGTTACTTGCATAATATTGTGGATCTTTGGGTGGAAAATCAAAATAGAGTGCACATTCTCCATTCTGGAATTGAGAATAATCGAAGAAAAATGTCTCTCCAAAATCGGTTCTACTAACAATAAGTTGCTGTGGCGTTGCAAAACCATTTTTTCTATAATTTAAGTTTTTATAAACAATATCATCACTACGAACAATCTCAAAGTTTGTATCATAAACGCTACATATTTCCTCACCACAAATTTCCCCTCTTCCATAGTTTTTTAAAAAACTTTTATAGGAAGACGTAAACTGCAAACCAAGAGTTTTCTCTGCTTTTTCAATCAGTGCATCATCAACTGCTTCATCTGTCGAGCCAAAATCGATACTATCGCTATACTTACTAACTAATTGTGTAACATCCGATAAATTGTAAGTTTTCACGAATCTTCCCCTGCGTGTTCCTTAATTTTTTTGCAAAGGAATTCATAAAAGTTACTTGCATAATAAAGGGGATCTCCAGATATTACCTCAAAATAGAGTGGACATTCACCATCCTGAAACTGAGAGTAATCAAAGTAAAATGTCTCACCAAAATCTGTTCTACTCACAACAAGCCGCTGTGGTTTTGCTAAACCATTTTTTATATCATTTAAATTTCGATAAACAATATCACCAGCATGAATGCCCTTATACTCCGCATAAACGCTAAAGATTTCCTCACTACCAATTTCTCCTCCTTTATAATTTTTTAAAAAATCCTTATAAGAAGCTGTAAACTGTAAACCGAGAGTTTTTTCTGCTTCTTTAATCCGTACATCACTAACTGCATCATCTTCACTACCCAAATTGATAATCTCATCATCATATTTATTCACTTTATCAATTAATACTGCAACATCATCTAAGGTATAGGTTTTCATGGATGAACCTCAAAACTTGCGTTATAAACGCTCCATATTTCCTCTATCAATTGCCCTTCCTCCATAGTTTTTTCCAAAAACTCTTGTAAAAAGGTACGGGTTGCGGAGTGGGAGTGTTCTCAATCTTTTCAATCGGTTGATCACCATCAGGTATCTCAGCTCCCACGCTTTCTTTAATTCTTTTGCAAAGGAATTCATAAAAATTACTGGCGTAATATTCGCAATCTTCAGATGGAAGCATGACATAGAGTGGGCATTCACCATCCCTAAACTGCGTATAATCAAAATAAAAGGTTTCACCAAAATCTGTTCTGTTAACGACAAGCTGTTCTGGTGTCGCAAAACCATGTTTTCTATCGAGTAAGTTTTGGTAAACAATATCACCAGCAGGAACACCTTCCCCACAATCTCCATAAATGCTAAAAATTTCATCACCACCAATTTCTCCTCCTCCATATTTTTTTAAAAAAACTTTATAAGAGGATGTGAATTGTAAACCGAGAGCTTTCTCCGCCTTTTCAATCTGTAGATCATCTGTTTCATTCTCTTCATCATCTTCACTACCCAAATTGATAATATCATCATCATATTTATTCACTTTATCAATTAATACTGCAACATCATCTAAGGTATAGGTTTTCATTAATTATTCTCC
>NZ_JBHINI010000044.1:0-4387 GCF_042194935.1 Bartonella sp. CL71SXKL
GTAGATATGATCAATGATTTATCGGATGAAGGATTGGGATACTGGGACAAAGTGCGCGAAGTCGCAAATGTTAAAGAACATCCAGTAGGTGAGATTGCGCATGATGAAAATGGCAAAGTACTCTATTTAACCGATGAAAATGGAGAGTATATAAAAGACAGCGATGGAGAATATATCACTCTGTATCACTTTTTAAATACTGAAGATGAGCAGTATTTACAAGCTGGCTCTGATGGCAACAGGCGTATGTTCTATAATGGTATTTTTAACACACCCGATGAGGCAGCGCGTAATGCGGTTCAGTTAGCTGATAATGAGCATGAGCCCCTTTATTTTACATACCACCCACAAGCTAAAGACAGGCTCGTAGAGTACGGAGTAGCGATTTATGAGTATTTTGGGAGATGGAGTAATTCGACCAAGAAGTTACAAGATTTTATCTATCGTTATGGCAATACAGGGGCGATTGTTAGTGCGCATAGCCGTGGTAGTTTGACAGTGGGTAATGGAATGCGTGACTTTGAACAGCGTGGCATTCACAGTATAGCAGAAAAAACAGATATCTATCTTTTTGGACCAGCTGATAACTCTCAATCAATAGCGAATGCACTATATTATGTGAGTGATGGTAAAAAAGATCATATTTATTTACAAAACCATATATTCGATCCCATTGGTACAGGAATTGGTCACAATCTACCTACTTTTTATAAGGCACCCTTGAGGTTCCCTTATGCAATATTTCCACCAGCAACTCCAATGATAGAGCAAGGGAAAGCTCTAGGCGGCTTTAAATCTAGCACCCATAGGTGTTATGGTAATGCGTCGGCAGCATGTAAACGTGATTATGGAGCACATCATAATGATAATACAAAAATTTATGCACCTTATGCAATTTTAGATAATTTAGGTTTAGGTTATTTATGGAGAAAAAAATGAATACACTGTTTAAATTATTGAGTGGGATAGTTTTATTAAGTATAGCTGGATGTGACATTGAAAACATTGACAAACCTGCTCCAGGGTACGTGAATATGTGGGAGAAGCCAGGAGCAGATTCTACTGAGGTAGGAAAAGCCTTATTAGAATGTGGAATGCCGAGTCTTATCGATCCTGATTCAGAAAATAAAGAGGTAAACAATAATGGATGGGCAACAATTGATGCCTGTATGGTTCAAGCAGGATTCCACTATAAAGATAAATGGGGAGGAACTTGGTGTCAAAACTATAAAGCCGAAAACTTGCCCATTTGTCAGCCTGGTGCTGTCATCCCGAAGAGAAGTGTCGAAAAGCGCTTAAACAGCCCGTTTTGTAAAAGAAGTCCAGTACAACCTGAATGCAAGCCTTAAGTGATGATCAACAATCTGCCATCTTTGCCTTTGCTTGGAACGGCGGGATTGTTTCCTCAACTAACCATTTCAATATTGTTCACCGTTGTTTTAATGAAGCGGTGACAGGAAATATCAACAGGCTTATGAGCTGTTTTATCGTAAATAAATCTATTGAAAGAGGGGAAAAATGAAGAAAATCTTAAAACTATTGAGTTGCATAGCTCTCTTAAATACAGCTGGATGTGTTAACTCAATTCCCTCACTTTCTCCAGCATTATGGAGAAATAAAATACTTTTAGAATGTGGAGTACCGGACCTTAATAAGGTTGTGGCGCTAGATTTGAATCAATTTGCCAGTATTGAAATGTGTATGGCGCAATCAGGTTTTCGCCCTAGCTTTACAATACAAGATTGGTGTGAAAACCATAAATCGGACAACCTTCCCATATGTCGTCCTGGTGCTGTCATGCCTCAGCGAAGTGTTGAGAGACGCTTAAATAGCCCTTATTGTAAAAAACATTCAGAACAACTTGAATGCCAGCCTTAAGTCTTGCTTCAGCAGAGAAAGCCTTGAATTTACACCAAATAAAGCACCAGGTTGATGAGCTTGAGAAAGCCTTGTCCATCCTTATGTGACAAGGTTTTCTTTTTATGCCGCGTCGTTATAACGTTGCTGTTTTGCTTGCTCGATGACATTCAAAAGATCTGATTGTAACCAACGCGATAAAAAACCAAATTTTAAAGGTTTTGGGAGAGAGCCATTGGTTACATGACGGCGGAAAGTTGAGACACTCATATGAAGCAATTTTGCACTTTCACGGTCTGTTAAAAGAATATCGTTTTCTGTCATTCTAAAATCCTTTCTATCAAAAAATGGTAACAAATCATAACTATTTATTAACCACATTTTGGTTCATTTAGAAAGATGTTTTATTCATAGAAAACAATATTTTATTATACAATTTCTAATGTGATAATTTATGAGTCTAATTGAGAGCGAATGAGAGAAAAAAGAGAGAAAGTTATCCACAGATCATGGGGTTATTCACCCCATATCTTAAGATTGACCCGTGACATAAGCCGCCCATTTATCCATATAAACGCGGCGCTGTTCTAGATAGTCAGTACGACGATAGGCACGCTCTACTTGTCCTCCGACCGTATGACTTAGAATGGTTTCAGCAACCTCATAGGGAGCATCGGTTGTTTCAGCAAGCCAATCGCGTAAACTAGAACGAAAACCATGGGGGCAGGCATCAAGTTTATTATCTCTCATATATTGAGCCATACACTTCTGCGCAAGAGCTCCCCGACCGGTTGCAGAAAAGAAGAAATCATTGCGAGAAAGCGAGCGCGCTTGTTTCAAAATTTCTAATGCCTCTGATGATAAGGGGACGCGAAATTCTTTTGTTGTATCACGCTTTCCTTTCATATTCTCAGCAGGAATTGTCCATATATCCCCGTCAATCTGATCTTTATGGATATAACGTAAAGGGCGTGTACGAACCCCTGTAAGGATAAGTAAACGCAAAGCCAGTCGTGTTATGTTTTGTGTTTTACAGAGTGACTGATAAAAAGCTGGTATATCTTTCCAATCCATCGCTGGTCTATTCGTGATCTTATGGCGTTGTTTACCTAAAAGAGCGCGTGCTTTTGTTGTTGCTTGTAAATCAACATCTAGACCCAAAGCAGCCGCATGTTTGAGACAAAGATTAAGACGATTCAGTGCTTTCTCTGCTGTTGAAGCTTTTGTATGCCAAATAGGAGCAAGAACATTACGTATTTCTGTTTGTGTAATCTCTGAAACGGGGAGGCAGCCTAATTTGGGGAGAATATGAAGGCGTAAAGGTGTAAACCAAATTCCATCTTTGCCATCCCCTTTTAATTCTGCTTTACGGCTTTCAAAAGTATCTAAAGCAATGTCTTTTAAGTAATGGAGATTGCTTATTGCTTCACGCTTTTGTTTATTGCGTTCTTTAATAGGGTCACGACCTTCACGTAAAACAGAACGCCACCCAGTTGCCAATTCACGGGCTTGTTTTAAAGAGACATCTCTTAATGCACCCAATCCCATTTCACGGCGCCGACCATGAATGGTATAGCGATAAATCCATTGAGCACCTCCATCTTTACGCTTATGAAGTAACAAGCCGGCACCATCATTATATTTGCCAGCCCCCAATGTTGCGACAGATCTTGCATTAAGACGGTTCATAAGAGCCATTTTTATTCCTTTCTTATACAAATTTGATCCACACACTCATCCCACTTGTTATGTGCAAATGAGTGGTTTTAGTTGATTCAAGATAGGCAGGTTTGAAATGAGAGAATCTTACGGTATTCGGGTTTCTAATTCAATATGAATAACGCTAGATTATCATTATAAATCAATGCCTTGTTCTTATTTGGAAAAGCAGGCTATGGAATGCCCCGCTGCTTATTTAGCGTTGCTTGGTAAGGTGTTGCCTTTACAGGTAACAGGTGAAGATGGGGGAGCCATTAAGGTGATAACGCGTGTAGAAATCGCGCCTTTGGTCAATGACAACACGACAGATTAGTATTGTTCCAAAGCTTATACCGATTTTTACAGATAAGGCTTTGGTGCGTGCTGCTTGGGGTGGACGAGGGTCTGGAAAGACAAGATCATTTGCCTTGATGGCTGCTTTAAAAGGCTATCAATTTGGTATGCAAGGGATATCGGGCACTATACTTTGTGCACGTCAGTTTCAGAATTCTTTGGCAGAAAGTTCATTGGAGGAGATTAAACGCGTCATTGAAGCACATGACTTTTTAAAGGACTATTACAAGGTTGGAGAGTCATCGATTAAATCGATAGATGGTCGTATAGCCTTTCAGTTTTCTGGTCTTGACCGCAATATAGCCAGTATCAAGTCTATGGGGCGGATTTTGCTTTGTTGGGTTGATGAGGCAGAACCCGTTACAGAGACGGCTTGGCAGACGCTTATACCGACTTTGCGTGAAGAAGGAAAAGATTGGAATGCAGAATTATGGGTGACATGGAACCCGTTGCGAGAGAATGCCCCCGTTGAGAAGCG
>NZ_JBHINI010000045.1:0-4035 GCF_042194935.1 Bartonella sp. CL71SXKL
CCATCTTCACCTGTTACCTGTAAAGGCAACACCTTACCAAGCAACGCTAAATAAGCAGCGGGGCATTCCATAGCCTGTTTTTCCAAATAAGAAATCAAACCATCCTTGCCAATTTTATTCCCAGCATTCTCAGCAGCCTTAACCACTGCTTCTTTTAAAATGCGCGTCATCTTATTCGGAACGCCTTTGACACGCCCTTGACCTGCCTTTGGGGGTATACGCTTTTTAATGGGTTGTGGAGCCTGCTGTGTATTTTCTGATGTCATAAAATACGCCCTCCAGATAATAAAAAACCCCGCATTTGCGGGGATTCCAAACTGCACTGCCTCTCGTCTAGACACAATACGACAAGTGCCGTATTTGTCATTAAATACGATTTGCTACACTTTGTCAACACTAAAATAACACATATTGATAATTTCAAAGTGAATCAGTTAAACAGATAAAGTGCACATTAAGGTAGACATATAAGGTAGAAATGATGTTTATAAAAAAATCTTTATTTAGAAGCGTATTAATTATCGCACTTTTTACAACGTGTTTTATATCCACTTCAAATGGATATGCTAATTCTGAAGAATCTTCTTCATTTTTTAATAAGTTATTCTGTTCAAAAGTAACCACAGAATTAAAAACCGAACTTCATAATCACCTAATTCATGGAAACGAATGGTGGGAAAAAAGATTCAAAGAAATTAGAATGATAGAAGAAGTATATTTCTTGCATAACATGTCGACTTTATCAAAAGAACGTTTTGAACAACATGTAAATATGATAAGAGAATGGCATGATATACTGTGGGAAAGAAACAATAGTTTTAGCGATTTAACCGGCAGTATGCTACAAAAAATAAGTGCAATAGAGGATCTAAATAAAGCAAAACAATCTAAGAACCATATGGAGGAATCAGAAATTCTGAAAGCCCTTCCTATAATTGAAAAGCGGATAATTGAAAATAAAAGAAAACTTCATAAACTAGATTATGAAAGTGAAGCGTTATATAAGTTTATCATTCACTTTTATTGATAGTTACATAATTTTGCGAAAAATACTTTTGAAGCGCATTAAGAGCAACCTTTAGCGAACTCACAAGATGTAGTAATTCTTGATCTTCACTAACAAGGTACTGTAGCGCTGCATAAAGATTGTACTGTCTATAGAGATGTTGCGCCTCTTTTATTGCCTCGTGAACAGATTGATAATGACGCGTTGCTTTTTCAACCCATTGCTCAAAGCTATTAGGGTCTGAGTTTGTAGAAACATCATCATAAATAGCATTAGGCAAGCCCTTTGCACAAAGGTAATTATTCCTTATCTGTAGATATTGTTGCGCGGCATCATATTGCTCTTGAGTAATCACGCCTTGCAAGTAAAGCCGCCCGATATAGGTACCAGAAAGTGGATTTTTTGCCTCCTGTAGCGTTAAACCGAAGCGCTTTGCACGCATTTCTATTGCCAATTTATCAACGGCTTCACGCGGTGTTTTTGCACGTGATATACGTCCGTTTGGTTCTCTTACCTGCCCTGCTATTTTAGGGCGTCCCCTCTTTTTATTTTTTTTCACTTATGTCCTCAGATGTCTGTTTAATATCTTGCCAAATTCTCTCTGATCTTGACCATGAAATTCGATTTAAAAAGAACAATAAAACCACTAAAATGCATATTACAGCAGCAACACCTAACTTAAGTTTTAAGTGACTTTGATCCCAAGAAAGTTTTAAGAGCAGAATGAAAAGTGTACTCAATAAAGCACCCATCACTATACTGTAATAACTCATTGATGTAGATGACATACAATCTCTTAACAGCTCTATATCATTCTCTGTAAGCATATAAACGGGTTCAGATTCTTCTGTACTAACCCTAGGCTTCTTTTTACTATCCATTAAAGCACCTTCTGTTTAAAAAGGAACACTGTCATTCATAACGGTATGGGGTGTATCAAGAGGTCTGTAAATGCTTCTGTCATAAGCAGATGACTGATCTTGATTATCATCATTTTTGCCATCTAAAAGCTTTAACTCGCCTTTGTACTGAGGCAATATGACTTCTGTTACATAGCGATCAACACCGTTTTTATCTTGCCATTTACGAGTTTGTAGTCGCCCCTCGATATAAACTTTGCTGCCCTTATTGAGATACTGAAGCGCTATTTTTGCAAGATGTGGATTAAACACCACAATGGAATGCCATTCGGTTTTGTCTATTCTCTTATTGGTTGCCTTGTCTGTATAGCTCTCAGACGTTGCCATTCGAAAATTGACCACCTCGATGCCAGATGACATTGTTTTGCTTTCTGGATTGGCACCTAAATGACCAATTAAAATCACTTTATTAAGCATGTTTGTAAGTCCCATTAAATGATGTAAAGATCATAACATGTTTTATGTGTTTTTACAATGTTTTCAGTTAGCTAATAACAATTATTTAATGTTTTACATTATGTTCTAAATCACTAAAGCGTGTAAAATCGGATTGAAATGCAAGGGGAACGATTCCTGTCGGACCATGGCGTTGTTTTGCTATAATAACCTCGGCTTTACCCTTGGCTTGCTCCATTGCATCTTGCCATTTGCTATACTCAGCAGTGCCTTCTTTTGGTTCTTCATTTTTGAGATAATATTCTTCACGATAAACGAACAGAACAATGTCGGCATCTTGCTCTATTGAACCAGATTCACGTAAATCAGAGAGTTGCGGACGTTTATCGGTTCGGTTTTCAACTTGGCGTGAAAGTTGTGACAGAGCAATGATGGGAATATTGAGTTCTTTTGCAAGTGCTTTTAATCCGGTGGTAATGGCTGTAATTTCTTGAACGCGGTTTTCTAATGAACGCTTTGAACCGCTTGTCATGAGTTGGATATAATCGATAATCAAGACATCTAGACCATGTTGTCGTTTAAGACGCCTTGCACGGGCGGACAATTGTGCTAGGGATACACCCCCCGTTTGATCAATATAAAGAGGGATTGTTTGTAAGGAACGCATTGCGTGAATAATTTTTGCAAATTGCTCTTCTGAGATATTACCACGGCGCATATCAGAAGAAGAAACCTTTATTTGCTCTGAGATAATACGAGTTGCAAGCTGTTCAGATGACATTTCAAGTGAGAAGAAACCTACAATACCCCCTTCATTGGCTTGGCTGTTATCATGACGCTTGCAAGCATTGGCAATATTAAAAGCAATATTGGTAGCCAGAGAGGTCTTCCCCATAGCAGGGCGCCCCGCAAGGATAATCAAATCAGATGCTTGTAACCCTCCCATTTTCTCATCAAGTGTTTTGATATGGGTAGCTATCCCTGAGAGCCTTGAGGAACGCTTTTTCGCTGCACTTGCCATGTTAAGTGCTTTTGCAATGGCTGTATTAAAGTTTTCAAACCCACCCCCATATTTTCCCTTTTCTGCCAATTCAAACAACTGATTTTCAACAGTTTCAATTTGTTGTGATGTTGTAAGGTCTACAGAAACATCATAAGCTCTATTCACAACTTGAGTGCCAAGGTTAATTAAAGAGCGTCGGATAAACAGATCATAAATGACGCTTCCATAATCTTTAGTATTAATGATTGTGACTGCCTCGGTAGCTAAACGCACCACGTAATTATATACAGTGATGTCACCAATTTTCTCATCATTTTCAACAAAGGGCTTAATAGTAATGGGATCTGCAACTTTTCCACTTTGAATAATTTGTGAAATGATCTCAAAGATCTTTTGATGTAGCCTTTCAAAAAAGTGCTCTGCTTTTAAAAAATCAGAAACGCTATCAAGAGCATTATTATTGATAATGATAGCACCCAGCAAAGCTTTCTCTGCTTCAATATTATGGGGAAATTGACGAAAAGAAGATTGTTCTTCTGTTTGAAAAGAAGGTAATTTAACAGCGCTCATTTTATTCATTATGATTTAAATTGATTTGATAAATGATAATTATAAATCACTGAATCTACAGTGTGAATCCCATTTTTATTTTACTTAACAGCTTGCTTTTTGATACGTTTTGTGCAATAAAGAGATGTTCTTTTATATTT
>NZ_JBHINI010000046.1:0-4009 GCF_042194935.1 Bartonella sp. CL71SXKL
AGCTCATCAACCTGGTGCTTTATTTGGTGTAAATTCAAGGCTTTCTCTGCTGAAGCAAGACTTAAGGCTGGCATTCAGGTGCATTTTTATACTTTTTACAAAAAGGGCTGTTCAAACGCTTCTTGACACTGCGCTGTGGTATGACAGCACCTGGACGACAAATCGGCAAGTTTTTCTCTTTAAAAGTATAACACCAGTTACCTCTCCCTTTATAGTGGAATCCTGCTTGGATCATGCAAGCATAAGTTGTTGCTTTAGCATTAATGCTCTGCTGTTGGTTTTCTGGAAAAACATCATAAGGCGTTGGCATACCACATTCTAACAAGGCTTTTCCTACCTCAGTAAAATCAGTAACACTATTTTTCTCCCACATACTCAAATACCCTGGAGGAGGCTTATCGATGTTACATCCAGCTACACTAACCAAAACTATTCCGCTTAATAATTTCAAGATTTGTTTCATTTTTTCCTCCCTGAATATTTTGAATAAATTGGCGTACGATTAGGTGAACCATAGCGCGATGTACACGCATAACCTGCATGACCATAACAAGCATGAACACTGGGGTAGCCCTTAAATATTTGCCCTCTCTCTTTCCAGGGACCACTTCCAGGAGGTATTTGCTCAAAAGTGTAAGGATTTTTGCCAATCTTTGTACCCACAAAGTCATTTTTATGATTTTCCAAGTTTACATAATCCTGCTTTCCATCACTTAAGATATATAACGTATCTGCCATGTTTTGAGTATTATAAGCTGGTCCAAAGAAATTAATCGTTGTTTTCTTTGCTATACCATGAACACCATGCTTTTCTAAATCATGCGATCCATTGCCCGCTGTCATACTGCCGCGGCTATGCGCATCAGTATGCAATCCTATATTGCCAAGGCTATACAACAGATTCTGGTACTTCTTCGTCGAATTGGTCAAAATACCCAACTTACCTTCTAGAGCATACTGATACCCTGCAATGAACAAATCTACCAAGCGCGAATCGCTATGAGGGAACATCAGAAAATAGTGTGGATCATTCTTGTTATCAGCCAACTGAACCGCATTATGGGCTGCGTCATCTGGTGTTGTAAAAATACCATTGAGAAAAACATGAACCTTGCCATCAGAACCTTTTTGTAAATTCTGTTGTTCTTCATCCGTTAAATAATGTGCGTGAGGAAACAATCCCGCCGTTCCAAGCAAAGGCAAGGATAGGGGATTGTTGATCATCACTTAAGGCTTGCATTCAGATGCATTTTTATACCTTTTACAAAACGGGCTGTTTAAGCGCTTTTCGACACTTCTCTTCGGGATGACAGCACCAGGCTGACAAATGGGCAAGTTTTCGGCTTTATAGTTTTGACACCAAGTTCCTCCCCATTTATCTTTATAGTGGAATCCTGCTTGAACCATACAGGCATCAATTGTTGCCCATCCATTATTGTTTACCTCTTTATTTTCTGAATCAGGATCGATAAGACTCGGCATTCCACATTCTAATAAGGCTTTTCCTACCTCAGTAGAATCTGCTCCTGGCTTCTCCCACATATTCACGTACCCTGGAGCAGGTTTGTCAATGTTTTCAATGTCACATCCAGCTATACTTAATAAAACTATCCCACTCAATAATTTAAACAGTGTATTCATTTTTTTCTCCATAAATAACCTAAACCTAAATTATCCAAAATTGCATGAGGTGCATAAATTTTTGTATTATCATTATGATGTGTTCCATAATCACGTTCACACGCATCACCCGCATTACCATAACACCTATGGGTACTAGATTTAAAGCCGCGTAACGCTCGCATTTGCTCTATCATTGGAGTTGCTGGTGGAAATATTGCATAAGGGAACCTTAAGGGTGCCTTATAAAAAGTAGGTAGATTGTGACCAATTCCTGTACCAATGGGATCGAATATATGGTTTTGTAAATAAATATGATCTTTTTTACCATCACTCACATAATAGAGTGCATTCGCTATTGATTGAGAGTTATCAGCTGGTCCAAAAAGATAGATATCTGTTTTTTCTGCTATACCGTGAATGCCATGCTGTTCAAAGTCACGCATTCCATTGCCCACTGTCAAGCTACCACGGCTATGCGCACTAACAATCGCCCCTGTATTACCATAACGATAGACAAAATCTTGTAACTTCTTGGTCGAATTACTCCATTTCCCAAAATACTCATAAATCGCTACTCCGATCTCTACGAGCCTGTCTTTAGCTTGTGGGTGGTATGTAAAATAAAGGGGTTCATGCTCATTATCAGCTAACTGAACCGCATTACGCGCTGCTTCATCTGGTGTGTTAAAAATACCATTATAGAACATACGCCTGTTGCCATCAGAGCCAGCTTGTAAATACTGCTCATCTTCAGCATTTAAAAAGTGATACAGAGTAATATATTCTCCATCGCTGTCTTTTATAGGTTCTCCATTTTCATCGGTTAAATAGAGTACTTTGCCATTTTCATCATGCGCAATCTCACCTACTGGATGCTCTTTAACATTTGCGACTTCGCGCACTTTGTCCCAGTATCCCAATCCTTCATCCGATAAATCATTGATCATATCTACGCGATTATGAACGATCCCCTCAAGCGATGTGGCGTCCACCGGTGCAACGGCTTGGTGGGCTGTAGCGGTGTTGCGGTTGAGAGAGCCAATGACTTGTCCAGCATCTTGCCCCATCGCCCTCTGTCCAGTTGTATCAGTAAGAATGATAGTCCCATCGCTGATAGCAGATTTGGTTTCCCCTTCTGCTGCATCCTTGGCTTTGCCGTGATTTAAAACATTCTTGGCAATGTTCTTTATCGTATCATTCCCAGAAATGCTAAACCCATGGCTGCTGGCTTTAGCATGGGCACTGTTGTTGATATCACTGGTGCTAATGCTTCCAGTGGTCAGGCTGTTTTTATCTGCCGGCGCGGTGCTGGCAATGATGCCTCCGGTCAGCGTTGTTTTGTCTTTAACTATGATATTAAAGCCGCCATCACCCGCTTTGATGCCTGATTGCTCCACAACACTATGATAATCACTAGAGGATTTATCCTTTTGGAAAGAGGCGCTCATGGAGCCCCCACCACCCGTTTGTCCAGCACCAAACCCAACAGAAACAGAGTTTTGCTTACTGGAAGTTTGTCCCGTATCACTGCGGCTGGTAATGGCAAAATCACCCCCTACTTCCATTTCTACACGCTCTCCAGAAACCACGGCGCCTGCCAATGTGGTGTTTGCCCCACTCGTGGTATGAACGGTGCCGGTGCCTATAATATGGCTGTTTTTGTGTTGAACTTCCTCACTGGAACCTTCCCCTTGACTAAAAGCAGCACTGCCCGTTGCCCCTGCGCCACCCGTGCCATAACCGGTGCCAACACTCATTGAAGCACTTTCACTGCTGTTTTGTGTGCTTTGCGTGTTTTGTGCACTTTCAAAGATGATATCTTCACCTGCTTCCATGGTGATATTTCCGCTCTGTGCATCATTTTCCAGCACATAGATTGGATTGGTACCAGCGATAATATCAGCGCCAACACCATGAATGCTGCCTTTGTGGGCTTGCATGTTAACAGCGCGTCCGCCTTCTATGCTATCTGTCACCGCTGTGGAGACTTGAGAAGAGGCTTCTGTTTTCTCAGTTTTAAAGCCCACGGTTACACTGCCAGATGCGCCAGCCAGATTGGCAAGAGCATCCTTGGTGGAGCCCCCCACCCCTCCTAATGAGCTACTCAGTCCTTTGGTTGTGTTCCCCTTTTCCCCCGTATTGCCAGTCAGCCAATTAATAAAGTTCTCTCCTTTATTAAAGAGGTGATTGATTTTCATGCCAGTCAGTATGCCATTAATAACTGTATTGTTACCATCCTTATTATTCATGTGATCTGCGGCATCTTTTAGTCCTTGTACCGTGCCAAGGACACCGATATCAACGGAAGTTGTCACACCAGCAAAAGACTTTTCATGCTTTTCTTTTGCGTTAGAGGTATCATAGCTTTCTGATAGGGTAATATTAT
>NZ_JBHINI010000047.1:0-3612 GCF_042194935.1 Bartonella sp. CL71SXKL
AGTGATAGCCTTGTTAAGCAGGATAGGATGGGTCTTATTACTATTGGTGCGGAAAGAGGCGGCAATAAAATCAATATCGCTAATAGTAGCAAAGCAGATCGAACTCTTTCTGGTGTGAAGGCAGCAACGAAGAATAATGAAGCGGTTAATAAAGGTCAGCTAGATAAAGGTTTAAAGGATCTTTCTACCAGCCTTCAGTCTGATGATTCAGCCGTTGTTCATTACGATAAACAGAAGGATGGTGCCCCTAATTATATGAGTATAACTTTGGGTGGTAAAGACAAGACACCTGTTGCACTCCATAATGTTGCTAAGGGTGTAATATCTTCAGAATCCTATGATGCAATTAATGGTCAGCAGATTAATAAAATAGGCGGTGATATTGCTAAGTTCTTAGGTGGGAATGCAGCTTTTAGTAATGGTGCTTTCAGTGAACCATCTTATGGGGTACATGACATTAGAAAAACTGGTGATGTAGATGTATCGCCAAATAGTCATCATAATGTTGGTTCAGCTCTTTCGGCGCTTGATTATAGCCTTGGGAATGTGAATACGCGTATAACGAATACGATCAATGATTTTAATAAAAAAATAACTGATAGTTCTCAACATATTGAGAAAGATGCTTTGTTATGGAATGGTGAAGCCAATGCCTTTGTCGCACAGCATAAAACGGAAGAAGGTAAAAAGGAAAACAGCAAGATCACATCGCTGGCTGATGGTTCTATAGTATCAGGTTCGAGCGATGCTGTTACGGGTGGTCAGATTAATACCATAGCTGCAAGTTTATCAAAGATTTTAGGTGGCAAATCATCGTTTAGTGCTGATGGCACTTTTACAGTTCCCAGCTATGACTTATCGACAGTTTCTAAAGACGGTGAGGTAACAGATAAACCGTATGAAGGTGTTGAAAAAGCCTTTAAAGGACTTGATACAAATATCAAGACTGTTAACGCTCGCATTAAGGAAGTCTCAGAAGGAGTTGCACAAGATTCTTTATTATGGAGTAATGAGAGTAACGCCTTTGTCGCACAGCATAAAACGGAAGAAGGTAAAAAGGAAAACAGCAAGATCACATCACTTGCGGCTGGCTCTATAGTATCAGGCTCGAATGATGCGGTTACGGGAGGTCAGCTTCATACCATAGCTGCAGATTTATCAAAGATTTTAGGTGGCAGCGTATCCTTTGATGGTGAGAAGTTTAAAGATCCCACTTATACGGTGTCGAAAGTTTCTGAAGATGGTGAAGTGACAAGCGAATCCTATAATGATGTAGGCTCTGCTTTTGCAGGAATTGATACGAACTTCATAAATGTGAATAAACATCTGTCTAATGAGGTCAAAAAGTTTAATGAAAAATTAAGTAATATTACGCAAGAAGTTCAAGGCGATGCATTGTTGTGGAGTGATGCTGAAGGTGCCTTTGTGGCACAGCATGGAAAAGAAGATAAAAGAGCGAGCAGCAAGATTAAACATCTTGCCAACGGAGACGTTAGTGGAACTTCAAGCGATGCTGTAGCAGGAAATCAGCTATATGCTCTAGGTGACAGTGTTGCGCAGTCTTTAGGTGGTCATGCTAGTTATGCCGGTGGCGCTTGGATAGCTCCAAGCTTCAAGATTAAGACCATTAATGAGGATGGTACTAAAGTTGAAGAGAAGAAGTATAATACTGTATCGGAAGCTTTTGAGGGTGTAGGAACATCTTTTGAGAATCTTCAAAAAGAGTTTACCCAAAACAACACGGAGGTTACTGAAAATATTAAGCAGAATGCATTGTTGTGGAGTGATTCTGACAAGGCGTTTGTAGCAACACATGGAGAGAAGGAAAGCAAGAGTAAGATTACATTTCTTTCCAATGGAGAGGTCTCTACAAGCTCAAGTGATGCGATCAATGGTTCTCAGCTTTTTGAGACGAATAAGACTGTTGCAACTTATTTAGGTGGTGGCGCTGAATATACAGAAGGTAAATGGACGAATCCTAAATTCACGGTCAAGACCTTTGATGCTGATGGTGGATCTAAAGATCAGAATTATCCTGATGTAGCGAGTGCTTTAACAGGGGTTGGTAGTTCTATCACAAATGTTAAAAATGAGATTACAAAACAAATTAACAATGAAATTAACAATGTTAGAGGAGATAGCCTTGTTAAGAAAGATGCAGATACAAATCTTATCACTATTGGTAAAGAAGTAGAAGGCAGTGAAATCAATATAGCCAACAAGACTGGTACGGATCGGACTCTTTCAGGTGTTGGTGAAGCAACAAAGGATAATGAAGCTGTTAACAAAGGTCAGCTTGATGCAAGTCTGAAGGAACTTTCTACCAGCCTTCAGTCTGATGATTCAGCTGTTGTGCATTACGATAAAAAAGATGGTGATAATGGCGGCATTGATTACACGAGTGTGACTTTAGGTAAAGGTAAGGATGCAGGACCAGTTGCACTTCATAATGTCAAAGATGGTACCATTGCTGATAATTCACATGATGCGATTAATGGTAGTCAGATCAACACGATTTCTCAGGATTTAGCCAAGTTTTTTGGTGGTGATGCAAAATTTGTTGGCAGTACGTTTACAGGACCAACCTACAAGTTATCGAAGGTTGATACGGATGGTTCGGTAGCAAGTGCTAGTTTTGATAATGTTGGTAGTGCATTTACTGGTCTTGATGATAATATCAAGAATGTGAATGCACGGATTAAGGAAGTTTCTGAAGGGGTAGCGCAGGATTCTTTGAATTGGAGCAAGGAAGCCAATGCGTTTGTCGCGCGTCATGAGAAGAAGCAAGAAGAAAAAGGCAGAGCTGTAAGGACACAAGAAAACAGTAGAATTACGTTTCTAGCAAATGGTGAGATTAGCGCTAAATCAACAGATGCTGTAACGGGTAGTCAGCTTTATTCAGTCAATCGGACGGTTGCTAGCTATTTTGGTGGTGGCGCTAGTTATGAGAATGGAGAATGGGTTGCCCCCACCTTCAAGCTTAAAACTGTCAATGAAGATGGTAGTACTGGTGAGGAAAAGGTTTACAATAGTGTATCGGAAGCATTTGCTGGTGTTGCGAGTTCTATCACGAATGTTCATAATGATGTGACGAATGTAGTGAGTGATAGTCTTGCCAAGCAGGATGATAAGACGAAAGTTATCACTATTGGTAAAGAAGTAGAAGGTGCAGAAGTCAATATTGCCAGCAGTAAGAAAGAAGACCGGACACTTTCAGGTGTTAAGGCAGCAGAGAAAGACAATGAAGCAGTCAATAAAGCGCAACTTGATAAAAGTTTAGAGAAGCTTTCTACCAGCCTTCAGTCTGATGATTCAGCTGTTGTTCATTACGATAAAAAAGATGGTGATAATGGCGGCATTGATTACACGAGTGTGACTTTAGGTAAAGGTAAGGATGCAGGACCAGTTGCGCTTCATAATGTAAAAGAGGGTACCATTGCTGAAAATTCACGTGATGCAATTACGGGTAGCCAGATCAACACAATTTCTCAGAATGTGGCTAAATTCCTTGGTGGTGATGCAAAATTTGTTGGCGGTACGTTTACAGGACCAACCTACAAGTTATCGAAGGTTGATGCAGCTGGTAATATAACAGACAGTTCTTTTGATAAT
>NZ_JBHINI010000048.1:0-2902 GCF_042194935.1 Bartonella sp. CL71SXKL
AACCAGCCTTTTAACACAAGCGTGATTCACGCCACGGGGGAATTGCGCGCAAATCAAGGAAACCAACATGACAAATTCTACTTTTTTAAAAGAAATGGCAGAAAAATATGGATTTTCTGCTGAAGAATTTCGAACCACAATCATAAAAACTTGTATTGGAGATAAAAATGCTAATGTCATCACTGATGCAGAATTTGCCGTTTTTCTTTTTGTTGCCAATACTTATGGACTTAACCCTTTAACAAAAGAAATCTATGCATTCCCTAAAAAAGGCGGCGGCATCATACCCGTTGTTTCTATCGACGGTTGGATAAAGATCATCAAATCAAATCCTGACTTTGATGGCATGACCTTTCAAGATCAACTCAATGAAGATGGGAATATCATTGCTATCAAATGTGCTATTCGTCTCAAAGGAATTAAAGACCCTATCGAAGTCACCGAATATCTCAAAGAATGCGAACAAGACAAAAGTGAACCTTGGAAAAAATACCCCGCACGTATGTTGCGCCATAAAGCTACTATACAGTGTGCTCGCTATGCTTTCGGGCTTTCCGGTATTTATGAAGAAGATGAAGCAAAACGTATCAATGAAACAAACCATAACGTACAAACGAAGTTAGTTTCTTATGATGTGCTTACGCAAATCAAACAATTAATAAACATCACTCAAACAGAAGAAGAAAAAGTGCTTGATTATGCACAAGTCGATAGGCTTGAAGATCTTCCTGATGAAGTAGCACAAAGGATTTTGGATATTTTGCAAAAGAGACAGCATGAAAAAGAACAATCTTTCCTACAACAAAAGCAAATAGAAGCGCCTATACAAGATGCCGAATATATTCACGTCCAAGATATAGAATATGTACCACAAGAACAAAGAATGGCGGTGTGATATGGAACAAAGAACAGCAGAATGGTTTCAAGCGCGCTTGGGTAAAGTCACCGCATCAAACATTTACAGCGTACTCAGTAAAACTACAAAAGGATTGCCTACGAGCAAATATGAAGACTACAAAATCAAACTCATAACAGAACGTTTAACAAGAGAAACAAGCCCCTATTATGAAACTGAAGATATGAGATGGGGTATTGAGCATGAAGATGATGCCTTGAGAGAATATGGCTTCATTTATGATGCCGATATAACAAAATGCGGCTTTATCCAACACCCCACAATAGAAATGGCGGGGGCTAGCCCCGATGGTCTCATTGGAGAAGACGGTTTAATCGAAGTCAAATGCCCGAGATCAGTAACACATATGCGCTTTTGTATAGGTGACGAAATCAAACCAGAATATCACGCACAAATGCAATTCCAAATGGCTTGTACAGAACGAAAATGGTGTGATTTCGTAAGCTATGACCCACGTTTTACGGGGGAATTCTTTCACTTACGCATGAAAGTCAAGCGTATTCTCCGTGATGATCAACAAATTGAACAGATCAATCAAGCTGTTGAAACCTTTTTAGCAGAGATAGAACGAGAGATACAACAACTCTCAACAAAAGCTGCTTAACCTTATGGGGGTGTTTTGTTCCCCGCATATCTACGAGCACCCCCACCCTTTCACATAAGGAAATTAAACGTGTGTAACATCGAACATATTATCATACAGCCTGCTAAAGATGAGGAATTTTGTTTTTTTACCATTGGCTATGAAGGTAGGTCCCTTGAGAATTATCTTAGTTGTCTCATAGAAAACAATATCAAAACTTTATGTGATGTTCGTAAAAATCCAATAAGTAGAAAACACGGATTTTCAAAAAGACAATTAGAGCAAGCTGTAAGCAACATTGATATTGAATATATGCATATGCCTGAACTTGGAATTGCCTCTGAAAAACGAAGAAATTTGAAAACACAAAAAGATTATGACCGCCTTTTTAAAAATTATCGAAATACAACTCTCAAGAATAATTCTTGTGCAATAAACAAATTATATCAAATGTTTTTAAACAAAAAGCGCGTTGCAATCACCTGTTTTGAAGCCAATGTATGCATGTGTCATAGAGGACAACTCGCATTAGCTCTTACTCAATTGCCTGATTGGAAATATGAAATTAAGCACATCTAAAAAATAAACTTACAGATTTTTTACATATGGAGGTGTTTCTCTTCACAAATGCCTCCTAGCACCCCCACCCTTCTTAACACTTTCAAGTAATGCGTGATTCACGCCACACGTGAATTGCATCTCAATGTAAGGAGAAAAGATATGGCGCCTCGTCCAGCTGCTATAACGCAACCAGCCATTGCACGCGCTTTAAGAGAAGCTAAAAAACAAGGTTGTGAACTCGTAGAAATCAAACCTACTGGTGAACTGCTTATCTATCTTAAATCCGATATTCCACTACCAAATTCAGTTAACCACCCAGACAAACTTTTAGATTTGTCAAAGAATGAATATTACGAAACCGCACTCTCTAAGATGTAAAATACCATGCCAAAACCACGTCCTCCTCATCTCGTTAAACAAATTACTCAACATGGCAAAATTGTATGGTATGTACGTATTGGTCATGGCAAACGCATTAGAATACGCGGTACCTATGGAACGCAAGAGTTTGTTGATAACTACAAAAGCGCACTTGCCGAGTTACAAGGGCTTATACTTCCTAAATCCAAAACCGGTAAACTTGTTGAAGGTTCATTTGCATGGCTGCTTAAACAATACTTTAACAGCTCTAATTGGCATAGTTACACTAAAGCTACAAAAAAACAAAAAGAACTCATCCTTATGAAGGTATGTAATACTATAGGAAACATTCCATACCAAGCAATTGAAAAGAAGCATATTATAGCCGGTGTTGAACGGCGTAAAGAAACACCAGCAATGGCTAGAAACTTTCTGAAAGCCCTTAATGGACTTTTTAATTGGGCAATTGATCAAGGTCTTTT
>NZ_JBHINI010000049.1:0-2891 GCF_042194935.1 Bartonella sp. CL71SXKL
AATTTCTTTGGACCAGCTTATAATACTCAAAACATGGCAGATACGTTATATATCTTAAGTGATGGAAAGCAGGATTACGTAAACTTGGAAAATCATAAAAATGACTTTGTTGGTACAAAGATTGGCAAAAATCCTTACACTTTTGAGCAAATACCTCCTGGAAGTGGTCCTTGGAAAGAAGCAGGACAAATATTTAAGGGTTATCCAAGTGTTCATGCTTGTTATGGACATCCAAGTGATGCTTGTACAAAGTTCTATGGTTTACCTAATCGTACGCCAATTTATTCAAAATATTCAGGGAGGAAAAAATGAAACAAATCTTGAAATTATTAAGTGGTCTCATTCTGTTAAATATTGCTGGATGTAACATTGATAAGCCTTCTCCAGGGGCTCTGAGTATGTGGGAGAAACCTGGTGCAGATTTTACGGAGATAGGAAAAGCCTTGTTAGAATGTGGTATGCCAACCCCTTATGATATCGATCCAGAAAACCAACAGCAGAGTATTAATGCTAAAGCAACAGTTGATGCTTGCATGGTTCAAGCAGGATTCCGCTATAAAGATCAAAGAGGAGGGGGGTGGTGTTATACTTTTAAAGAGAAAAACTTGCCGATTTGTCGTCCAGGTGCTGTCATCCCACAGCGCAGTATCAAGAAGCGCTTGAATAGCCCGTTTTGTAAAAAGCATCCAGAACAACCTGAATGCGAGCCTTAAGTCTTGCTGTTTGTGATAATCAACAATCCGCCATCCTTGCATTTGCTTGGAATGGCGGGATTGTTTTCTCAACCAATCATCTCAATATTGGTCACCGTTGTTTTAAGCAGCGATGACAGAAAATATCAACAAGCTTCCGAGCTTTTTTATTGTAAATAAATCCATTGAAAGAGGGGAAGAATGAAGAAAATCTTAAAACTGTTGAGTTGTATAGCTCTGTTAAGTATCACTGGATGTGTTAACTCAATTCCCTCACTTTCTCCAGCATTATGGAGAAATAAAATACTTTTAGAATGTGGAGTACCGGACCTTAATAAGGTTGTGGCGCTAGATTTGAATCAATTTGCCAGTATTGAAATGTGTATGGCGCAATCAGGTTTTCGCCCTAGCTTTACAATACAAGATTGGTGTGAAAACCATAAATCGGACAACCTTCCCATATGTCGTCCTGGTGCTGTCATGCCTCAGCGAAGTGTTGAGAGACGCTTAAATAGCCCTTATTGTAAAAAACATTCAGAACAACTTGAATGCCAGCCTTAAGTCTTGCTTCAGCAGAGAAAGCTTTGAATTTACACCAAATAAAGCACCAGGTTGATGAGCTTGAGAAAGCCTTGTCCATCCTTACGTGACAAGGTTTTCTTTTTATGCCGCGTCGTTATAACGTTGCTGTTTTGCTTGCTTGATGACATTCAAAAGATCCGATTGTAACCAACGGGATAAAAAACCCAATTTTAGGGGTTTGGGGAGAGATCCATTGGTAACATGACGGCGGAATGTTGAGACACTCATATGAAGCAATTTTGCACTTTCACGATCTGTCAAAAGAATATCATTTTCTGTCATACTAAAATCCTTTCACTCTCAAAAAATGGTAACAAATCATAACTATTTATTAACCACATTTTGGTTCATTTAGAAAGATGTTTTATTCATAGAAAACAATATTTTATTATACAATTTCTAATGTGATAATTTATGACTCTTATTGAGAAAGAATGAGAGAGAAGAGAGCTAAAGTTATCCACAGATAATGGGGTTATTCACCCCATATCTTAAGATTGACCCGTGACATAAGCCGCCCATTTATCCATATAGACACGGCGCTGTTCTAAATAGTCAGTCCGACGATAGGCACGCTCTACTTTACCTCCTACTGTATGACTTAGAATGGTTTCAGCGACCTCATAGGGGGCATCGGTTGTTTCAGCAAGCCAATTGCGTAAACTAGAGCGAAATCCATGGGGGCAGGCATCAAGTCCAATACGTTTCATATATTGAGCCATACACCTATGCGCGAGGGGACCGCGACCTGTTGCAGAAAAGAAGAAATCATTGCGTGATAAAAGGCGCGCTTGTTTTAAAATGTCTAATGCTTCTGATGATAAAGGCACGCGAAACTCTGTTGTTGTATCACGCTTTCCTTTCATATTTTCAGCAGGAATAGTCCAGATATCATCCTCAACTTGATCTTTATGGATATGACATAAAGGAAAAGTACGAACGCCTGTCAGAATAAGCAAACGTAAAGCCAGTTGTGTCATTGTTGTTGTTTCGCAAAGTGTTTTATAAAAAGCCGGAACCTTTCTCCAATCCATAGCTGGAAAATTTTGCGTTTTATGGCGTTGTTTGCCTAAGAGCGCGCGTGCTTTTTCTGTTGCTTGTAAATCAACATTCAAACCTAATGCAGCCGCATGTTTAAGACAAAGATTAAGACGTATCAATGCTTTCTCTGCTGTTGCAGCTTTTGTATGCCAAATAGGGGCAAGAGTATTGCGTATCTCTGTTTGAGTAATCTCTGAAACGGGTAGACAGCCTAATTTAGGGAGAATATAAAGACGTAAAGGTGAAAACCAATCACAAGCCTTACCATCATTTTTTAATTCAGCTTTCCGACTTTCAAAAGCATCTACGGCAATATCTTTTAAGTAATGAAGATTGCTGATTGCCTCACGCTTTTGTTTATTGCGTTCTTTAATGGGGTCACGCCCCTCACGTAAAACCGAACGCCACCCAGTTGCCAATTCACGGGCTTGTTTTAAAGAGACATCTCGCAATGCTCCCAAGCCCATTTCACGACGACGTCCGTGAAGGGTATACCGTAAAATCCATTGAGCACCTCCATCTTTACGCTTATGAAGTAACAAGCCGGCACCATCATTATATTTGCCAGCCCCCAAT